>JAHHSE010000205.1 GCA_020025395.1 Oscillospiraceae bacterium | reverse complement strand
GGGGATAGATGGGCATGATCCGGCCCGTAAACCGGGCGGCCCCCTTGGCTTCAAAGACAGGGTTTGTCATGGACCGCCAGGGCCCGTGCCCCTCCACAGTGCCATAGAAAATATAAGTCTCCCCAAGACGGAGGGCCTCCCTCACATAGGCCTGATTGAAAAAGGTGAGATTCATTTTCCCGGTCTGGTCCGCCGCCTGGAGCTTGACCAGCTCCAGGCCCTTTCGGATTCGGGAGAGCCGGGGGACATCGGAAACCAGGGCCTCCACGCATACCGGGCGGTCCTGGGGGGCATCTGCGATTCGGGTGATCCGGGTGCGGTCGTCATAGGTCCGGGGATAGTGGAACAGAAGGTCTTGGGCGACCTGGATTCCAAGCCGGGCCAGGGCCTTGGCCCGGGCGGGACCTACGGCCGGGAAGTCGGTGACAGGGGTTCCGGGCTGCATCAAAAGACCTCCTTTTAGGATTTTCATGGTGAAAATAAAAAAGCTGGGAGACTGTTTTTCTAGCATATCAAACCCCAGGGGTCTTTGCAAGGGAGGAAAAGGGGGTGGGGAAGAATTTTAATAACTTCGCAAGAAAAACTTGAATCGGGAAGTTGGAGCCGATATAATAAAGCTATCCGTACACATATCATACAAAAGGAGGAAAAATACCGTGGGAGAAAGTCGATTTCAGAAGGTTTTAGCCGCAAACCGCGGGGAGATCGCCATTCGGATCTTCCGGGCCTGCTACGATTTGGGCCTGCATACTGTGGCAATGTACTCCAATGAAGATATGTATGGCCTCTTCCGCACCAAGGCGGACGAAGCCTACCTGATCGGGGAGAAGCTCTCTCCTCTGGGGGCCTATCTGGACATCCCGACCATCCTCGATTTGGCCCGCCGCCGGCAGGTGGACGCCATCCATCCCGGCTACGGCTTTCTGTCGGAGAATGCGGAGTTTGCCCGTGCCTGTGAGGAGAGCGGGATCACCTTTATCGGACCTCCTTCCCGGGTCCTGGCCCAGATGGGAGATAAGCTGGCGGCAAAGGCCGCGGCCATCGCCTGCGGGGTCCCTACCATTCCCGGCTCCACAGAGCCGCTGAAGGGGGCGGAGGAGGCGGTGGCCAAGGCGGTGGAATATGGCTTCCCCGTCATTTTGAAGGCAGCCGCCGGGGGCGGCGGCCGGGGAATGCGCCGCTGTGACAACGAGGAGGAGGTCCGCCGGAATTTTGCCCTGGTGAAAAGCGAGGCCAAAAAGGCCTTTGGCAACGACGACATCTTTATCGAAAAATTTTTGGTGGAGCCCAAGCA
>JAHHSE010000204.1 GCA_020025395.1 Oscillospiraceae bacterium | reverse complement strand
CCTCAGAGCAAGCGCCCCCCCGCCCTCTGTCCGGGGCAAGGGGGCTTTTCTCGATTTCTCACCGATGCGGATCATTCACCAAATGCCGGGACCACGCCGGCCGCCGCATACAGCTCCCCATTGGCGGGGTCTGTGGCAAAGTCCACAAAGGCCTGGGCGGCCTCACTCAAAGGCTCATCGGTTTTGACGGCGAAGACAAAGGGGCGCTGAATGGGATAGCTTCCATCCAAAACAGTCTCCTCCGAGCAGGGGACCCCCCCTACCTGAACCGATCTGACCCCATCCTCCACCGCGGAGAGGGAGACATAGCCGATGGCTCCCGGTGTGGTGGACACCGCGGCGATTACCGCTCCCGTGGAGGTCAGCTCCTGTGTGTATTGGCACTGATCGGTGGTTTCGGTCAGCTCCTCAAAGGCACCCCGTGTGCCGGACCCGGCCTCCCGGCCGATGAAGGCAATCTTCTCCTGCCCTCCGCCCACCTGGGCCCAATCAGTGATCTCTCCCTTGGCAATGGAGGCAATCTCCTCCACCGTCAGATTCTCCACCGGGTTGTCAGGATGGACCACAACGGCGATTCCGTCCCTGGCCACCACGATCTCGGTCAGATTTTCTTTCTCACTGTCTTTCAGTCCTCTGGAGGAGAGGCCGATGTCCGCCGTCCCGTTGGAGGCCGCCTCCAATCCCGCTCCCGAACCGGTCGGGTCATAGGTCACGGTGATGCCCGGCTCCACCTCCCGGAAGGATTCGATCAATGCTCCCATCACTTTTTCCACAGAGGTGGACCCATTGGTGGAAACCTTTCCCTGCAGAGCGGTCTGAGAGGGGGTCTGGGCGCCGGGGTCTGAACTGGGCTCCTCTTTTCCGCAGGCGGTGAGGACCCCGGCTGTCAGGGTCATGGACAGGGCTAAGGCAAGCAGTTTTTTCATTTCTGTTTTCTCCTTTTTCCGTTTGTTCCTGAGTCAACAGATCTTAGTATAACCACGAAATGTAAAGTCCGCTCCCCGACTTTTGTAAATTCTGTGTAAAACGGCCTTTTTCCCCTCTCTTTTGGTTTGGGCGGGCTTTCTTCTCTTTCAGTCCTCTCCGTACTGGGGCACAGTCTCGCAGACCAGCCCCCCCTCCTCAAAGCCCCGGATGGTGGCGGCCAGGCTCAAATACTTGTCCCCGAAGTTAAAATTGTATTTTCCATCCACGATTCCTGCCTTCATCAGCATGGTGGAGCTGGCCCGATTAAAATCAATGCCCAGAGACAGGGTGATCTCCCCCTCCCCGAACTGGACGCCGGAAGCGACCCCCTCCACCTCCTCCGTCTCGGAGGAAAACTCAGCCGCGAAGGCC
>JAHHSE010000203.1 GCA_020025395.1 Oscillospiraceae bacterium | reverse complement strand
GGAGGAGGGAGGGAAGAAGAAAAAGAGAGGAAATCTCATAACCCGGACGGGGAATATTTCTCCTTCCAACGGGGAAGACTGGTCAGGAAAAGGAGGGAGAAAACGAATGGGTTTTTTTGGAGGAAAAGAGTCGGTTCCCCCTCCCCATCCCAGAAAAGAGCCTAAAATTCCCCTGCCGTTAAACACGGAAAGTATTCTTAAGGTTTTTAATAACTGTACGGATTTTGAAACCCGGACCTTATATCTGGCGGGAGATCCGGAAAAGAGAGTGGATCTCTTTACAGTGGGGGGGATGGTGCGGATGGAGCGGGCGGGGGACTATGTGCTGCGTCCTCTGGCCCAGGATGAGCGACTTCGAACCCTGCCCTTAGACCAGGCCATTGACCAGATGCTCCATGGGGCCATTTACAATCTGGGGGCCAGGGTGAGAACGGACATGGACCAGGTTGTGAATGATCTGATCGGGGGAAACTGTATTTTCCTCTTTCCCGGCAGGAGGGAGGCCCTCTCCTTCAGCGTGGGGACGGAGGAGAAACGCTCCATCTCGCCCCCGGAAAATGAGCCGGTGGTCAAGGGGTCCAGAGACGCCTTTGTGGAAAATCTCCGCACCAATACCAGTCTGGTCCGACGCCACCTCAAAACCCATGAGCTGAAAATCGCGGAGGAGGTGGTGGGCCGCCGGTCACTTACTCCGGTGGATATCCTCTGGGTGGAGGGGCTTACCGACTCCAGGCTGGTGGAGCAGGTCCGAACCCGGGTGGAGAACATTGATATTGACGCCCTTCTCTCCACCGGTAATTTGGAGGAATATATCATCGATGAGATCAACACCCCCTTCCCCGTGGTGGGGGTGACCGAGCGTCCCGACCGATTCTGTGCCGGACTGATGGAGGGCCGGGTGGGCATTTTGGCAGAGGGGCTTCCGATGGGATATCTGGCACCGGGAACGGTGGGACAGTTCTTCTCCACCCCTCAGGACCGATCCAACAACTGGATGATCTCCTCCTGCCTCACCCTGATCCGGTATCTCTGCGTCCTCCTTACCCTCTTTCTCCCGGCCCTCTATATTGCGGCGGTGGTGTATCATCCGGAGATGATCCCCGTGAAATTGGCAATCTCCATCAACAGCGCCAAGGCGGGCGTTCCCTTTCCCACCAGCTTTGAGGTCCTCATTATGCTTCTGGCCTTTGAGATCCTTCAGGAGGCAGGACTGCGCCTGCCCGCCCCGGTGGGACAGACGGTGTCCATTTTGGGCGGTCTGGTGGTGGGGACAGCGGCGGTGGAGGCCAAGATCGTCTCCCCGGCCGTCCTCATCGCCGTGGCGGTGGCGGGCATCGCGGGCTATACGGTTCCCAATCAGGACTTTGCGGAGGCCCTGCGGCTCTGGCGGTTTCTGATTGCGGTGGGGGGCAGTCTGGCGG
>JAHHSE010000202.1 GCA_020025395.1 Oscillospiraceae bacterium | reverse complement strand
GGTCTATTTCGCCCATACCATCTCCCGCACCGGGACCTACCTCTCCCGGCTGGCCGGGGTGAAGGAGGGGGAGGCCTTGGCCTACCTGATCGCCCCTCCTCTGGAATCCGTGGTGGGGCTGGACGAGGCTATGAAGGCGGCGGATGTGGAGCTGGTCCTCCTGTTTGAGCCTCCCAGTGAGACCAACTTCGGGGGCGGTCTTCTCACTGGGACCCAGTCCGCCTGCCAGGCGGCGGCCGAAGCCTTTGCCCAGGCGGTACGAGACATTGCGGCCCAGCCGCGGGAAATTTAGGAGGAAACACATGGAACTTGACAAGGATATCCGCTCCGTTCAGGAGGCCAGGGACCTTCTGCGGGGGGCGCAAAAGGCCCAGAGAATTCTAAGGACCTTTGACCAGGACCGGATTGACCGTATTGTAAAGGCCATGGCGGAGGCGGCGCGGGACCAGGCAAAGCGGCTGGGTGCCATGGCGGTGGAGGAGACCGGCTTCGGGGTGGCGAGGGACAAGGAGCTGAAAAACCGATTTGCCGCCACCACCCTGTACGAGGCCATCCGGGGGGAGAAAACAGTGGGCATCCTGGCCCAGAATCAGGAGAAAAAGACCCTGGAGATAGGGGTGCCCGTGGGGGTGGTGGCAGGGCTGGTGCCCTCCACCAATCCCACCTCCACCGTGATTTATAAGGCTCTGATCTGCCTGAAGGCGGGGAATGCCATTGTCTTCTCCCCTCATCCCACCGCCTTAAACTGCATCACGGAGACGGTGGAGGTGATCCGTCGGGCGGCAGAGGGGGCGGGTGCCCCGGCGGGGAGCATCTCCTGCCTCACCACCCCCACCATGGAGGCCACCCGGGAGCTGATGGGCAATGAGATCACCCGCCTTGTCCTTGCCACCGGAGGAGGCGGGATGGTGAAGGCGGCCTATTCCAGCGGCACCCCAGCCATCGGAGTCGGGGCGGGGAACGGACCGGCCTATCTCCACCATTCCGCCGATGTGGCCCTGGCGGTAAAGCGGATCCTGGACTCCAAGACCTTTGACAACGGCACCATCTGTGCCAGCGAACAGTCCATCGTGGTGACAAAGGCCATGGAGGAGGCGGTGACAAAGGAGCTGAAGCGCCAGGGGGCCTACCTTCTGGATCAGGAGGAGAGCAGGCAGCTGGGCCGCTTCCTCCTCCGGTCCAACGGGACCATGAATCCGGCCATTGTGGGGCGGAGCGTGGAGACGGTGGCCAAGCTGGCGGGGCTGACCAGGGTTCCCTCCACCGCCCGGCTTCTGGTGGCACGGGAGGATGGTGTAGGCCGGGGCCACCCTTATTCCAGCGAAAAGCTGGGTCTGATCCTGGCCTACTATGTGGAGCCGGATGAGGAGGCCGCCCTCCGCCGCTGTGTGGAGATTCTGGAATGGGAGGGGGCGGGTCATACCTTCTCCATCCATTC
>JAHHSE010000201.1 GCA_020025395.1 Oscillospiraceae bacterium | reverse complement strand
GCTTCGGAGGATTTCCTTTCCAAAAAATGGTAAACTATGGATGTTCTATGAAGGGAGGTAAGAGAAATGCCGGTTTTATATCGCCGGGGATTGCTGGAAAGCACCCGTGTGACCATGCTCTCGCCGGGAGATATTTCGCCCAACCCGGATCAGCCACGGCGCTATTTTGACCCGGACGGTCTGAAGGAGCTGGCAGAGAGCATCAAGGCCCATGGCATCTTGCAGCCTCTGTCCGTTCGGCGAAAGGGGGGCGGGAAATATGAGCTGATTGCTGGAGAGCGGCGGCTGCGGGCGGCGGTGATCTGTGGGTTGACTCAGGTACCGTGTCTAGTGCTGGAGGTTTCTCGGGAAAACTCCTGTCTCCTCTCCCTCATTGAGAATCTCCAGCGGCGGGACCTGGACTTCTGGGAGGAAGCCAAGGCTCTGGAACGGCTGACCACCGTGTATGGGTTATCCCAGGAGGAGGTGGCCACGAAGGTGGGGAAATCTCAATCTTCGGTGGCCAATAAGCTCCGCCTTCTGCGTCTGCCACAGGAGGTGCTTAACCTGTTGCGGCAGAACGGTTTCACGGAGCGTCATGCCCGGGCGCTGCTGCGTCTGCCGACCCCGGAAGCCCAGCGGGAGGGGGCGATCCGTCTGGTCCGAGAGGGATGGACGGTGGCCCGCACGGAGAGCTATGTGGAGGAGGTCCTTGGGGACCAGAATCGTGGGCGGAAAATCCGTCGGCCACTGTTCATCCGTGACGTGCGATTTTTCCTGAACACATTGGACCACAGTCTCACCGTCATGCGTTCGGCGGGAGTGGATGCCAAATGCCAACGGGTGGAGGAAGGAGACGATATCTTATTGACCATACGCATTCCCAAGGCGAAGGTTCCCAGTGGGGGCCAGAACTGAGGGGGGTTTCCTAGCAGATCCTTTCACTTTTGGATGGATGTTTCACGTGAAACATCCATCTTTTTTCTCATTCTCTGGGGAGGAATGGCAGTGGGAAAACCGGGAAATGAGGGAAATATGGCTTGCAAAAGCCCGGTAATGTGGGTATAATTTAAGTCTGGACCCATTACAGACAATGGGTCACTTTTGCAGAGAACCATAGAAAGCACGGGAAAAGGAGGAAGGACCATGGGGAAAACCATCGCCTTTGTCAACCAAAAGGGCGGGGTGGGAAAAACCACCAGCTGTGTGAATTTGGGTGCTTGCCTCCAGGCGGCTGGGGCGAAGGTCCTGGTGTGTGACTTTGATCCCCAGGGCAATGCGACTTCGGGGTTTGGAGTGGATAAGGGGGCTGTTTTCCCTACAATTTATGACGTTCTGATCGGCAGTGCGCCGGTGGAAAACGCCATTGTGCAGACCAAGTATGGGGATATTTTGCCAGCAAACAAAGCCTTGGCAGGGGCCACGGTGGAGATGATCGCCATGGATCGCCGAGAGTACATGTTGAAGGCAGCCT
>JAHHSE010000200.1 GCA_020025395.1 Oscillospiraceae bacterium | reverse complement strand
GTGGGGCGGGTTGGGGCCCTCCTGCAGTTTTTTCCGCTCCAGCTCTGTCAGGCTGTCCAGATACTCCTGACTCCACCTGGGCTGCTCGATCCCATCCTTCAGGGTGATGACATACTTATTGGCAGTGAGGTCCACCCGTGCCACCTCATCCCGCAGGATCATCTGCCTGAATTCGCTGTAAGAGACTTCTACCGTCTTGGCTGTGGTGTAAGAAGAGACCAGAAAATTGATAAACAGGGTAAAGGCCAGCGCCCACAAAATAATGAAGGCAATCCCTATCATATTTTTATTGGGCCCGGAGCCGCCGGAGTTCTTGTTGTTTTGGGGGTTCAAATGTGCATCCTCCTTTCTAAAAGAGAGCTTATTTATAAGAATAGCATACTGATCTGTAAAACACAAGAAATCCCTCGGTAAACTTTCTGTGAATGTCTCCCGGGGAAAATCCCGTAACTTTCTCTTTTTCTTTTGGGTCCGGTGTGATATACTGAACCATACATGAATGGAGGGCGTTATTTCCCCGGAACACCGCGCCCTCCGAATCGGACATCCTGTGATCCAAGGAAAGGCTGGACCCATTATGAGAGACAAACGGACCCCCAAGCAAGTGCCTCTTGCCGAGGCGGACGGCTTCATCGAAGGCCGCAACGCCGTCATTGAGGCCCTCCGAGCCGGTGTGAGCATAGACAAGATCTATATCGCCAGGGGGGAGACCGACGCCACCTTGGGCCACATTGCCTCCAAGGCCCGCCAGTCCGGCGTGGTGGTGGTGGAGAGCGACCGGAAAAAGCTGGACTTCATGTCCTCCACCCACGCCCATCAGGGGGTGATCGCCGTGGCCGCCGTCCGGGCCTATGCCCAGGTGGACGACATCCTTGAGGCCGCCGCAGAAAGGGGAGAGCCTCCTCTGATCGTGGTCTGCGACGAGCTCTCTGACCCCCACAATCTGGGGGCGGTCATCCGCACCGCCGAATGCGCCGGGGCCCACGGGGTCATTATCCCGAAGCGCCGCTCCGCCGGCCTCACTGCCGTGGTGGCGAAAACCTCCGCCGGAGCGGTGGCCCATATGCCTGTGGCCAGAGTGCCCAACCTCCCCTCCCTTTTGAAGGAGCTGAAGAAGGAAGGGATCTGGATCTTCGGCACCGCCGCCGACGGGACCACCCCCCTCTATCAGGCTGATCTGAAGGGGCCTGCCGCCATTGTCATCGGAAGCGAAGGGGAGGGCATGGGCCGTCTGGTCCGTGAGACCTGTGATTTTAGGGTCAGCATCCCCATGAAGGGGAAGCTCAACTCCCTCAATGCCAGCGCCTCTGCCGCCATCCTCCTCTATGAGGCCGTGCGTCAGAGGATGCAGTAACAACGGATCAAACCAGAAGGGAACCGAACGATTCATGTCCAAAGAGAAGGACAATCAAACACCGGAGGAGTATTCGCTGGAGGAAATCCTGGCGGAATACGCCTC
>JAHHSE010000199.1 GCA_020025395.1 Oscillospiraceae bacterium | reverse complement strand
TCTTCAAGGAGGGGCGATTAGTCTGGATGATGGTCTCTCCTACGTCTCCACCCATATACGTCGAGTAGGTAACTAACTCCTCCGGGGTCTCAGGCAGATGAAGGACCTTGGCCTCCACGGGAGCGCCGTTGTCTGTCCGGGTAAAGGGGATGGGGTCCTTCTGGTAGGCAACTTGAATGGTCTCCCCGGCTTCCCACAAGCCGTAGAGCTTCCGACCATAACTGCCCAGGAAAGGATTGGGTAGCGTCTCCCAAATTAGGTCCTCTCGGTTGACGGCGAGGACCGGCCAGCCGGTGTCCGCCTGGACCTGCTCCATCATGGTATAGTAGGCGGAATAAGCCCCGGCCAAGGTGTAGTGGTGGTCGGAGAGATAATAATAGTCCGGCGGCGTTCCCATCCTTTGATAAGCCTCTCTCATGTCCAGGAAAGGGATATTCCGGCGGGCCAACTCCTGAGAAAAGGCGTTCCGAATGCCCTGAAGGTGCCAGTCCCGGTCGTCCATATAAGCGGGATAGTCCTCTCGATGATACCAGGACTGGGGCGGGAGCCCCATCAGAAGAAAATAGCCGCCGTAGGACTGGACCGCCTGATTCAGTGCGTCGAATTGGGCGCCGGACTCCTTTGCCTGCTCGTTCAGATAATCCAGGTCCCAGTAGTGATACTCTTGAAATGGCAGCAGCACCTGGGGCGTGACCACCGTTTCGTTGACCACCGGACGGCCCAGTGCTAGGTTCAGGTGGGTGTACGTTTTTAGGAGCCTCTCTCGCCCTGGGAGTCGGTCCCCCAGGGCAGTTTCCAACTGGGTCAGGTAGGAGCCATCCCACAGGCTCCCCCAGGTGGGAAGAGAGGCGGCGGCCAATGTGCGCTGTTCGTAGAAGGAGACCCGATCCTTACTTCCCACTAAGGAAGCGATGCCCAGGGACAGGGCCAGGATCAGGACAAAGACCGGATAGAGCCGGGAGAACCAGTTTTTCATTGAGATACCTCCTAAAATTGAAAGTAGAGGAAGGGGCTGTAGCCTGTCCCCACCAGAAAGAGCAGAGAGAGACCACTCAAGCCCAGCGCAGCCAAAGGAAGGACCACCGGGGGAAGGCGCTTTTTCAGCCATGGCACGAGTGGCAGGCAAGCGACTACGGCAATCACCAGCTCCCAACGATATTCCAGCAACAGGAAGGTGGCCTGATCGCACCAGAGGGAATCCCCCAGGCCGAAAAGATAGGGGCCGAAAGTGAGGACCTGCTCCAGGCTTTCGGAGCGAAAGAGGAAGCAGCCCAGGAAGATGAGGACCACTGCGTACAGGTGCTGGATCGCCCGAGGCAGGCCCGCCAGAGCCTTTCCCCAGAGGAATTTTTCTCCCATAGCTAGAATGCCGTAATAGAGACCCCACAAAAGGAAATTCCAAGCGGCACCGTGCCACAAACCGATGAGTCCCCACACCACCAGCAGGATGGTCAACCGCCTTGCCGTGGAC
>JAHHSE010000020.1 GCA_020025395.1 Oscillospiraceae bacterium | reverse complement strand
CACCATCGCTCTGGTTACCGATGTGGGCACCATTGAGGACGAATCCTTTAACCAGGCTTGCTGGGAGGGCGTGAAGGCCTACGGCGAAGCCAAGGGCATTGAGTACACCTACTATCAGCCCGCCGCCGACTCCAACGATGACCGGATGGCCTCCATCCGTCAGGCGGTTCAGGACGGCGCCGGTATCGTGGTCCTGCCCGGATTCCTGTTTGGTGAGGCTGTGGGCCAGGCCCAGGAGCAGTTCCCCGACACCAAGTTCGTCGCCATCGACGTCTCCGCCGACGACCTGGGCGGCACCACCCTGGCCGAGAACGCTTACTGCGCCGTGTTCGGTGAGGAGCAGGCGGGCTATCTGGCCGGCTACGCCGCCGTTAAGGACGGATACACCAGCCTGGGCTTCCTGGGTGGCATGGCGGTTCCCGCCGTGGTCCGCTACGGACAGGGCTTTGTACAGGGCGCTGACGCCGCCGCTCAGGAGATGGGTACCGACATTGAGTTGAAGTACACCTACGGCGGCCAGTTCTCCGGTGATGCCAATATTACGGCTAAGATGGAAGGCTGGTATCAGGGCGGCACCGAGGTCGTCTTCGCTTGCGGCGGCGGCATCTGGACCTCCGCTGTGGAGGCCGCTCTCAACAACGAGGGGAAGGTCATCGGCGTGGACACCGATCAGCATCACCTGGGCAACAACGAGAGCTATGCCTACAATCCCTTCCTGACCTCCGCCATGAAGGGTCTCCAAGCCGCCACAGAGGCTGCCCTGGACAAGTATTTCACCGGTAACTGGGCTGACCTGGGCGGAAAGCTGGAGGTTCTGAATCTCCAGGCCGGCGAGAACTATGTGGGTCTGCCCACCGCGGAGAAGTCCTGGTGCTTCGAGACCTTCACCGTGGAAGAGTATGAGGCTCTGAAGACCAAGATCGCCTCCGGCGAGATCAAGATTGACAACAACACAGAGGCAATGCCCGAGCTGAGCGAGCGCACAACCCTCACCGTTGTGAAGTAAGAATCCAGTTTCTGAAAAGAGCGCATGGAATTTCCATGCGCTCTTTTTATGTTTTATATAAAATAGCCTTTGCAGAAAAGGAAAAATAGTATATAATAGATAGACAATCTCCCGGGGGCTCCATGTTCCCGCTGGGAGAGGATATAACGGAGCGGGTGGTGTGTCCCGCAAAAGGAGTGTTGACATGGACGATTATGTGATTGAGATGCTGAATATCACCAAGGAGTTTCCCGGAATTCGGGCAAACGACAATGTGACCCTTCAGCTTAGAAGGGGTGAGGTCCACGCCCTTCTAGGAGAAAATGGAGCAGGAAAGTCCACCTTGATGAGTGTGCTCTTTGGCCTTTACCAGCCTGAGCTTGGAACCATCAAAAAAAATGGACAGGTCGTGGAGATCAAAAACCCAAATGACGCAAATGCCCTGAACATCGGCATGGTCCATCAGCATTTTAAGCTGGTGGAGATCTTCTCCGTACTGGATAACATCATTCTTGGGGTAGAGCCAAATCAGGCCGGCTTTTTGCAAAAGAAGGAAGCCAGGGAAAAGGTGCTGCGCCTGTCGGAGCAATACGGACTGAAGGTGGACCCGGATGCCAAAATCGAGGAGATTTCGGTGGGAATGCAGCAGAGGACCGAGATTCTCAAAATGCTCTACCGGGACAACGAGATTCTGATCTTTGATGAGCCGACCGCCGTTCTCACCCCTCAGGAGATCGATGAGCTGATCCAGATTATGAAGGAGCTGAGGGCAGAGGGAAAGAGCATTCTCTTCATCACCCACAAGCTCAACGAGATTATGGCGGTGGCCGATCGATGCACCGTTCTGAGAAAGGGAAAGTGCATCGGAACAGTGGACATTGCAGATACCACCAAGGAGGAACTCTCCCGAATGATGGTAGGCCGTGATGTGAGCTTTGAGGTAGAAAAGGCCCCGATCCATCTGGGAGATGTGGTCCTGGAGGTGAGGAATGTCACCGTACCCTCCCCCCGTCATAAGAACAATTCGGTGAAGGATGTGTCCTTCGATGTGCGAAGGGGAGAAATTGTCTGTCTGGCGGGAATTGAGGGAAATGGACAGACTGAGTTTGTCTACTCCCTCACCGGACTCACCAAGCAGAGCAGCGGAACTTTCCGCCTCTGCGGCAAGGATATCAGCCACGCCACCGTCCGCCAGCGGAGCAAGGACGGGATGAGCCATATCCCGGAGGACCGGCACAAGCATGGACTGGTTCTGGACTATACTCTGGAACAAAATCTGGTCTTGCAGCGGTACTGGCAGCCCCAGTTCCAGCACGGGGGCTTTATCAACTTTGGGGCGGTGCGCACCTATGCCGCCGGGCTGATCGAGCAGTATGACATTCGGTCCGGACAGGGTCCCACCACCATTTCCCGCAGTATGTCGGGAGGAAATCAGCAAAAGGCCATTATCGCCAGAGAGATCGACAAAGAGCCGGAGCTTCTGGTGGCGGTCCAGCCCACACGGGGTCTGGATGTGGGCGCCATCGAATACATCCATAAACAGCTGGTGGCCCAGAGGGATGCCGGAAAGGCCGTTCTTCTGGTCAGCCTGGAGCTGGATGAGGTCATGAATGTCTCCGATCGGATCCTTGTGATGTATGAGGGAGAGATTGTCGGGGAATTTGATCCGAAGCAGACTTCGGTGCAGGAGCTGGGTCTTTATATGGCCGGCGCGAAAAGAATGGAGGGCGGGAAATGAAAAAGGATCAGCAGAAGGGGAGAACGCTCCTTCAATCGGACGGTTCCCTGTCCATTCTCTCCTCTCTTATTTGTATTTTGGCAGGACTGCTGGTGGGACTTATTGTCCTTTTTATCATCAATCCCGAACACGCTCTGGCCGACGGGTTTTTCCGTGTCATCAAGGGCGGCTTCAATGATTATCCCTATGGTGTGGGCAAGGTGCTTGCCAATACGGCGCCTCTCATCATGACCGGACTCTCGGTGGCCTTTGCCTTTAAGACAGGCCTCTTTAACATCGGTGTGGCCGGACAGTATACGGTAGGAGCCTTCGGCGCCCTCTTTTTTGCCATTGTTCTGAAGATGCCCTGGTACATCTGCCTTCTGGGAGCCACTCTTTTTGGAGCCATCTGGGGCGCGGTACCCGGTCTCTTCAAGGCCTACTTAAATGTGAATGAGGTCATTACCGCCATCATGTTCAACTGGATCGGCCTGTATGCCGTCAATGAGATCATGTACGGCGGGGGAGAGGGGATCATGTATGACAGCAAGACCACCAAGACATACAGCCTCCGCCTGAATTTTGAGGATGCGGTGATTCCGGACTTCGGCCTGGCGGATCTCTTCCAGCTCAAGTCGGTGACCATTGCCATCTTCCTGGCAGTTTTAATGGCCATCCTCATCTACATCCTTTTGAACAAGACCACCTTCGGCTATGAGCTGAAGGCCTGCGGGCACAACCGGGAGGCGGCCCGGTATGCGGGAATCAACGCCAAGCGGAACATTGTCCTCTCCATGGTCATCTCGGGGGCCCTCTCCGGCTTCGGGGCCGGTCTCTTCTACCTCTCCGGCGTGGCGGAATGGATGCCCCAGAATTCCACCGCCCTTCCCGCTATGGGATGGAACGGCATTCCGGCCGCCCTTCTGGCGGCCTCCAACCCCATTGGCGCCATCTTCTCCGCCCTGTTTATCTCTCACATCACCATCGGCGGCACAACCCTCCCCACCAAGTATTTTACCAAGGAGATCGCCGATGTGATTACCAGCATTACCATCTATCTGTGTGCCTTCTCCCTCCTGTTTAAGCAGAGTCTGCGCAGGTGGATGACCAAGCGGAAAAAGGGCGGGGAAAGCACTGTGACAAAAGAGAAAAAGGAGGTGGAGAACTGATGCTGCTGCTGAAATATACGCTGATCTACGCGGTGGTATTCATGCTGGTGGCGCTGGGCGGTATGTTCTCAGAGCGCTCCGGCATTATCAACATTGCCCTGGAGGGAATCATGATTATCGGCGCCTTGGGCGGAGTCATTGCCCTGGGGCTGATGCCCGCCGGGACCGCTCCCGCAGTTCTGGTCCTGGTGTCCATTCTAATCAGCGCTCTGGCGGGAATGATCTATTCCCTGCTGCTGGCCTTTGCCTCCATTCATCTGAAAGCGGACCAGACCATTGGCGGCACCGCTTTGAATATGCTGGCCATGGCCCTCGGTATCGTCATCGCGCGGGGATACAATGGCAGCACCCTGGCAAAGATCGAATATAACAACAAGCCCTTCCTCTTTGAAGTGGGGGGACTGACCATCAATGTCTTTCTGATCTTGGGCATTGCCCTGCTCCTGATCTCCTTTGTGACACTTTACAGGACCAAGTTCGGGCTTCGTCTGATGGCCTGCGGAGAGCATCCCCAGGCGGCGGACTCGGTGGGAATCAATGTGTACAAGATGCGCTATGCCGGAGTGATGATTTCCGGTGTGCTGGGAGGAATCGGCGGGCTTGCCTATGTGATTCCCTCGGTCTCCTCCTGGAACTTTGAGGTGGGTGTCACCGGTGCCGGCTTCTTGTCTCTGGCGGTGATGATTTTCGGCCAGTGGAAGCCCCTGCGCATTGCCTTTGCTGCCATTTTCTTCGCCATTTTCAAAGCTCTGGCGAATATCGCTGACTCCATTGATCTCCTGGCTGCCCTGGGCTGGAGCCGGGACATCTACAACATGATGCCCTTCATTGCCTCCATGATCGTTCTGGCCTTCACCTCCAAGAAGTCCAGAGCCCCCAAGGCGGAAGGAATCCCCTACGACAAGGGACAGAGATAAAGAGGAAAATCCCCCGATGTGCGCGCACATCGGGGGATTTTCTCTGCCGGGGATGAACCTGAATTCGTTTGGAATTGGGCCGAACCGGGGGCCGGCGCCGTTTTTCTGCTTAACCGAAGGTGACAGGTGAGGAGTCTCCCTGATAGGTGAGGGTTCCTGTCTCCTGTCCGGCGGGCCTTTCCACCACAACCTCGGTATCCTCCCCGAAACGGAGGTGGAGAATATAGGTGGTATCCGCAGGGGACCCGGTCAGGCAGCTGGTCAAGAGATAATTGGCCTCCAGCTCTCCGAGAATGGTATAGTCCTCATCGGTGTATCCGGTGAAGTCAGAACCGTCCGCCGCCATATCCAGTATGACATCCGCAGTGTAGAGATCTCCGTCCTGGGTGACCTCTGCCTGATACATCTGGGACTTGGTATATGGCTCCGGCAGGGCGCCGTTGATATAATCCTTTACCTCGGTGGATTTGTCCTCCCCGCCGCCGGAGCAGCCTCCGAGCAGGAAAAGTCCTGTGAGGAGCATGGCCATGCCTGATGTCTTTTTCATTCTTGTCTCTCCCTTTCAAAGTGTGATTTCTTGCGGCCAGATCGACTAAGGCCCGTTTGCACAGTGGCATTATAATCGTATGCGCTCTTTCTGTCAACCAAGGATTTGGAGGAGAAAAGGAAGGCACCTCCTCACTCCAGCTCAAAGGCCCCGGTATACAGCTGATAGTATCGGCCCTGAAGGGCCAGGAGCTGGTCGTGGGTTCCCCGCTCAATGATGCGGCCCTGGTCCAGCACCATGATGACATCGGCGTTTTGGACGGTGGAGAGACGGTGGGCGATGACAAAGACGGTGCGTCCGTACATAAGACCATCCATCCCCCGCTGAACAATGGCCTCGGTTCGGGTATCAATGGAGGAGGTGGCCTCATCCAAAATCATCACAGGGGGATCGGCCACGGCGGCCCGGGCGATGGCGAGGAGCTGGCGCTGCCCCTGAGAGAGCTGACCGCCTTCTCCATCAATCATGGTCTCATAGCCCTGGGGGAGGCGGGTGATAAAATCATCCGCCCCCGCCAGCCGGGCGGCGGCGATACACGCTTCATCGGAGGCATCCAGTTTTCCGTAACGGATATTTTCCAGAATGGTGCCGGTAAAGAGGCAGGTATCCTGAAGGACGATCCCCAGACTGCGCCGGAGATCGGATTTTTTTATGTGGTTGATGTTGATGCCGTCATATCGGATCTTTCCGTCCGCCAGATTGTAAAACCGATTAATCAGATTGGTGATGGTGGTCTTTCCGGCTCCGGTGGCCCCTACAAAGGCCACCTTCTGCCCCGGCTTTGCGTAGAGGGAGATGTCATGGAGGACGATTTTATCCTCCGTGTAGCCAAAATCCACATCAAAGAAACGCACATCCCCGGTGAGTCTGGTATATGTCACCGTGCCGTCCGGACGGGGGCGCTTCCAGGCCCAGATCCCGGTTTGGGCGGGGGAGCCGCTCTCCACCAGGGTGCCGGCGGAATCGTATCGGGCATTGACCAGGGTCACCGTTCCATCATCGGATTCCGGGGTCTGGTCCATCAGGTCAAAAATCCGCTCCGCCCCGGCCAGAGCCATAATGATGGAGTTCATCTGCTGGGACACCTGGTTGATGGGATTGACGAAGCTCCGGGTGAGCTGGAGGAAGGCAGCGATGGAACCCAGGGTGAGAACACCGGTCACCTGGGTGATGGCAAGGGTCCCTCCAACGATGGCGATGATTACATAGAGAAGATTGCCGATGTTCATCATCACCGGCATGAGAATGCTGGCGAATTGATTGGCACGGGTGGAATTGGCGCAGAGCGCCTCATTGAGACGATCAAACTGGGCCTTCACGGCCTCCTCATGGTGGAAGACCTTGACCACTTTCTGCCCATGGATCATCTCCTCAATAAAGCCGTTGGCGGCCCCCAGGGATTTCTGCTGGGCCAGGAAATAGGTTCCCGACTTTCCCCCCAGAAAGCGCACCACCCGAAGCATGAGGACGACTCCGAGAATCACGACCAGGGTGAGAGGGATACTGGTGGTGACCATGGCGAGGAAGACCGAGAGGATGGTGATGGCGGAGGAAAAAAGCTGGGGAATCGACTGGGAGACCATCTGACGAAGGGTATCGGCATCGTTGGTAAAGCGGCTCATCACATCCCCGTGGGTATGGGTGTCAAAATAGCCGATGGGGAGGGTCTGCATCTTGGAAAACATGGCGGTCCGAATATCCAGAAGGATTCTCTGGGAGATCCCGATCATCAGACGGTTGTAGAGGAAGGAGGCCAGGACCCCGCCCAGATAGAGGAGGGCCATGATGACCAGAGCCTGTGCCAGACCGGAGAAATCAGGGACAGGCTGAAGGAGCAGAGGGGCGATATAGCCGTCAATGAGGGTTTTGAGGAACATGGAGGCCGCCACGCTGGCAAGCGCTCCCAACAGAATGCAGAAAAGAACCACAAAAAATCGAAGTCGATAGGGGCGAAAATACCCCATCAGCCGTTTGAGGACCTTTTTGGGTTCCTTGGCTCCCTGGCCCCTGGCTTTGTGTCCGGCTTTTCCGGGGCCGCCGTGGATGAAAGCTCCGGCCATTAGGAAAGACCCCCTTTCGTCTGAGAGGCATAGACCTCCTGATAGATCTGACTGCGCTGCAGCAATTCCTCATGGGTTCCCAGGTCGGAGATTCTTCCGTTTTCCAGAATCAGGATGCGGTCCGCGTCCTGAAGGGAGGAGATCCGCTGGGCGATGATGAGCTTGGTGGTGCTGGGAAGCTCCTCCCGGAAGGCCTGACGGATGGAGGCGTCGGTTCGGGTGTCCACCGCCGAGGTGGAGTCATCCAGAATGAGGACCTTGGGCTTTTTCAAAAGGGCCCTGGCGATGCAGAGCCGCTGTCTCTGCCCTCCGGAGAGGTTTGCGCCCCCCTGTTCCAGTTCGGTGTCATATCCCTGGGGGAAGGCGGAGAGAAATTCATCCGCGCAGGCCAGACGGCAGACCCGGTCCAGCTCCTCCTCCGAGGCCTCCGGGTTGCCCCAGAGGAGGTTTTCCCGGATGGTGCCGGAGAAGAGAAGATTTTTTTGCAGGACCATGGAGACGGCATCCCGGAGGACATCCAGGCGGTAGGACCGCACATCCTCCCCGCCCACCAGAACCGAACCCGCAGTCACATCGTAGAGCCGGGGGATGAGCTGAATCAGAGAGCTTTTTCCGCTGCCTGTGCTGCCCAGGATTCCGATGGTCTCCCCGGAGCGGATGGTGAGATTGATGTGAGAGAGGGCCGGCTTTTTCAGGTCGCCGGCATAGCTGAAGTCCACCTGCCGAAAGGAGATGGAGCCGTCCTTTACCTGAAGAAGGGGGGAATCCGGCGAGGTGAGATCAGGGCGCTCCTCCAAAAGGGCAGCGATCCGCCGGGCGCTGGCCCGGCTCATGGTAATCATCACAAGGACCATGGCCACCATCATCAGACTCATGAGAATCTGCATGGAGTAGGAGAAGACGCTGGTCAGGTCCCCGGTGGAGAGGGTGCCGCCCACCACCATCCTTGCCCCCAGCCAGGAGAGGGCAATCATCCCCATATACATACAGAGCTGCATGGCGGGCATAGCAAAGGCGATGGTCTTTTCCGCCAGACAGTTGAGATCATACATCTCCCTGGCGGTTTTCTCAAATTTTTCACTCTCATGCTGTTCCCGGACATAGCTCTTTACCACCCGGATGCCGCGGAGGTTTTCCTGGACCACATTGTTCAGCTTGTCATAGGTCTGGAAGACCTGTTCAAAGGCGGGGAAGGCCTTTCGGACGATGAGGAAAACGGCGGAGCCCAGGATGGGGAGGGCAAGGAGAAAAATCATGGCCAGTCTGGGACTGAGGGAGAGGACCATCAGAACCGAAAGCAGCAGCATGAAGGGGGCCCGGATCATAATGCGGATCACCATGCGGAAGGCGTTCTGCACATTGGTCACATCGGTGGTGAGCCGGGTGACGATGCTGGAAGTGGAAAAGTGGTCGATGTTGGAGAAGGAAAACTCCTGGACCTTGTAAAACATATCGTGCCGCAGGTTTTTGGCCAGGCCGGAGGAGGCGATGGCAGAGGTCCAGCCCGACAGCGTGCCAAAGAGGAGGGAGAGGGAGGCGGCCCCTAAAAGAAGGAGGCCGTACTTCCAGACAGCGGAGAGATCTCCCCCATCGATTCCCTGGTCGATGAGCCGGGCGATGAGCAGAGGGAGCAGGATGTCAGAGGCCACCTCAAGCAAAACAAAGAAAGGGGTGAGAAAGGTGAGGGTCTTATAGGTTCCGATCCTTTTCCAAATGGTTTGAAACATAGCGATACTCCTATCAGAAGGGGTTAGGGATGGGGCGTCCGTGGGGAGCCTCCATGGAAAACCGCCCCTTTTCGGTCAGAATGAAACGTTTGAACACAGGGAAATCACATGGGAAAGGCTGTCATTTCTAAGGCGAAATTTCTGTCTACTCTCATTTTAGACCTTGGAAGAGGGAGGCGCAAGCTTCTTTTTGCACAAGAAAATTGGGGATTGGACAGGCGTTGGTATGCTTTTTGCTTGTTTTGGAAATACTCTCGAATGTCCAGAAAAACGGGAGGTGTTTTTTGTGATCATGGACCGTATCGCCCTCGCCATTCTCATTATCGGCGGGATCAATTGGGGAAGCATCGGAATTTTTGGGTTGGATCTGGTGGCGGCACTCTTTGGCGGCAGCAGCAGCCCCTTGAGCCGAGTTATTTATACTCTGGTGGGGCTTTCTGCCCTGTGGTGCATCTCTCTCTTTTTTAAGGAAGAAGGAAACCGCCGTCACAGCGCCATGTAAGGCATGGACTGTCAGGAAATGCTGCCCCGCCGTCCGAATTCTCTTTCGGGCGGCGGGGCAGCTTGTTGAAAAAGCTTCGGAACACAGCTTCATTTCCGGCTTCGGAAAACCGGGAAAGGCCCGGTATGATGAAGGCTGTCGGAACGGTCCCGGACTGTCTGACAGCCTGTGTTGTCCTTTCCGGGAATTTCGGTCAGGAGGGGTTGACAAAGGGGGGCTCCCAATGCTACAATAACACTACCCCCCAGGGGGGTATTAAAAAGAAAGGGGGAGATGAGATGCAAGCGGACCCAAAGAGGGTTGACCGACTTTTAAAGACGGCCAGAGGCCAGCTGGACGGGATCCTCCGCATGGTGGAGGAAGGGCGGTACTGCATGGATATTTCCCAGCAGCTTCTGGCCACGGAAGCCCTGCTCAGCCGGGTGAACAAGGAGATCCTGACCGCCCATCTCAAGCACTGTGTGGAGCAGGCGGAGACGCCGGGGGAGCGGGCGGAAAAAATTGATGAACTGATTCATATGCTGGATAAGCTGATGAGATAGGGGGGTGTCTATGAAACAGAATTACACCGTGACCGGAATGACCTGTTCGGCCTGCTCTGCCCATGTGGAAAAGGCGGTCCGAAAGGTGGAAGGGGTGGAGAGCGTCAATGTGAATCTGTTGGGAGGCTCCATGCAGATCGTGGGAGAGGCAGATCCCCAGACGGTCCTTCGGGCCGTGAGCGATGCGGGCTATGGGGCCTCGCTCCAGGGGGAGAAGGGAGGGGCGGCAGCCAAGGAGGCGGTTCCCTCCGCCCAGGAGGAGTTAAAGCACATGAAGCGGCGTTTTGTCTTCTCTCTGTGCTTTTTGATCCCCCTCTTCTATCTGTCCATGGGTCATATGATGGGGCTTCCCATCCCCGCCTTCTTCCATGGGCAGGAGAACGCCATGAATTTTGCCCTGGCACAGTTTCTTTTGACACTGCCTATTTTGTACCTGAACGACAAATATTATAAGGTGGGCTTTAAAACCCTGTTCAAAGGGGCGCCCAACATGGATTCCCTCATTGCCCTTGGCTCGGCGGCCGCCATGGTATACGGCCTTGTGGCCCTCTTCCAGATTGGCTGGGGCATGGGGCATGGGGATTGGGTCCGGGTGGACCGCTGGCGGATGGATCTTTATTTTGAGTCCGCCGGTATGATCCTGACCCTGATTACTCTGGGGAAATTTCTGGAGACCCGCTCCAAGGGCAGAACCGGGGAGGCCATTGCCAGACTCATCGGACTCGCCCCCAAAACAGCCATCATCCGCCGGGGAGATCGGGAGGAAGAGATCCCCATTGAGGAAGTGAGAGTGGGGGATCTGGTGGTGGTCAAGCCCGGGGCCTCCGTCCCGGTGGACGGTCAGGTGGTGGAGGGAAGCTCCTCCGTGGATGAGTCCGCCCTCACCGGAGAGTCCATCCCGGTGGAAAAGGGACCGGGGGACCGGGTGATTTCGGCCTCCATCAACCGTTCCGGCTCCTTTGTGCTGGCGGCCTCCAGAGTGGGAGAGGACACCACGCTGAGTCAAATGATCGCTCTGGTGGAGGAGGCCTCCGCCTCCAAGGCCCCCATTGCCAAGCTGGCGGACCGGGTCTCCGGGGTCTTTGTGCCGGTGGTCATCGCCATCTCCCTTGTGACTGCTGCGGTCTGGCTTCTGACGGGACATTCCGTGGAGATGGCCCTCACTTCGGCAGTGGCGGTTCTGGTGATCTCCTGCCCCTGCGCCTTGGGTCTGGCCACTCCCGTGGCCATTATGGTGGGCACCGGGAAGGGGGCGGAAAACGGTGTTCTCTTCAAATCCGCCGAGGCGCTGGAGACGCTGCATACCGTCAATACGGTGGTGCTGGATAAGACCGGGACGGTGACCCAGGGCCGTCCCGCGGTGACCGACCTCGTCTCCGGAGAGGGGGTTACCCCGGAAGAGCTTCTGTGCATTGCCGCCTCTCTGGAAAAGCCCTCGGAGCATCCTCTCGCCGATGCCATTGTGGAGGAGGCAAAGGAGAAAAACATCCCCCTGGCCCCGGTCACCGACTTTTTGGCGGTCCATGGCAGAGGGGTCCGCGGCACCATTCAGGGAGAGGACTATCTGGCCGGTAATTTGGCCTTCCTGGAGGAAAACGGAATTCAGCCGGGGGACTTTGTCCAAAAGGCGGATCAGCTTTCCGAGGAGGGAAAGACCTCCCTGTATTTTGCCGGCAGCGGGGAGATTTTGGGTCTGATCGCCGTCTCGGACCCGGTCAAGCCTACCAGCGCCCAGGCCATTCGGGAGCTGGAGGAGATGGGGGTGGATGTGGTTCTCCTCACCGGAGACAACCGCCGGACCGCCGCCGCCGTAGGCCGGGGGCTTGGCATTCAGACCGTGGTGGCCGAGGTCTTGCCCCAGGACAAACAGGCCCAGGTCAAAAGGTTTCAGGCGGAGGGGAAAAAGGTGGCTATGGTGGGGGACGGCATCAACGATGCCCCCGCTCTGGTCCAGGCCGATGTGGGCCTTGCCATTGGGGCGGGAACAGATGTGGCCATCGAGTCTGCCGATGTGGTCCTGATGAAGAGCGATCTGCGGGATGCGGTCACGGCCATCCGCCTTTCCAGAGCGGTGATTCGGAATATCAAACAGAACCTGTTCTGGGCCTTTTTTTACAACGCCATCGGCATCCCTCTGGCGGCCGGGGTGTTCTATGCGGCTTTGAAATGGCAGCTCAATCCCATGTTTGCCGCCGCCGCTATGAGTCTCAGCTCGGTCACTGTGGTGTCCAATGCCCTCCGTCTCCGCTTCTTTAAGGGGGCGGCAGGACCCATCATCAAAGAAGAATCCAGTGGGAAAAAAGAAACCATTCAAAAGGAAGAACGGAAAGGAGATTCAAACAGCATGGAAAAGAAGATTCTCATCGAAGGTATGATGTGCGGCCATTGCCAGTCCCATGTGGAAAAGGCCCTGAACGCCCTGGAGGGTGTTTCCGCCGTGGTGGATCTGGAAAAGAAAACCGCCACGGTCACCGGGACCCTGCCCGAGGACGGGGTGCTGAAAAAGGCGGTAGAGGACGCCGGCTATACTGTCACGGAGATCCAATAAAAAAAGATAGACCGTCCCAATCAAAAGGGGCGGTCTATTCGTCTAATCGGCAGAAAGGAGGGAGCGAATTTGACCCAGGAGACATACGCTTTGCGCGCGGACGCCATCAAGGAACGGCTTTACCGCACCGCCCTGCTCTATCTGGGGAGTGAGGCCATGGCGTTGGACGCGGTGGATGAGGCGGTCTACAAGGGGCTGCGGGGGATGAAGGCGATCCGGGAGGAGCGGTATCTGGAAACCTGGCTGACCCGAATTCTCCTCAATGTCTGTAAGGACGAGCTGCGTCGGAGAAAGAAACAGGTGGATTGGGAGACCCTTCCGGAGACGGCTGTGGAGGAGTTTGACACCCTTCCCCTGAAGGAAGCCATCCTCCGTCTGCCGGAGGAGCTGAAGACCGTGGTCATCCTTCGATACTTTACCGGCCTGACCCTGGAGGAGACGGCGGAGAGCCTGAACCTGCCAAGAGGCACCGTTTCCACCCGGCAGAGAAGGGCCTTGGAGCTGCTGCGAATAGAACTGAGTGAGGGGGTAGAAGCATGAATCGGATGGAAGAATGGGAGGCGCTTCACAGAGAGCTGGAGAAGACCCCGCCTGAGCTGGCCTTTACCATGACCAGAGTGAAGGCCCGGAATCAACGGAAGAGGACCTTAAAATTTTTGGGGATCCCGGCGGCCAGTCTGGGAGGGATGTTTGCCGCCTTTGTTCTGATGGTCAATTTCTCCCTCTCCTTTTCCCTGGCCTGTGTGAGCAGTCCCTTTCTGAAAGAGCTGATGGCGGCGGTGGCGGTGACGCCCAGCCTGAAAAGGATGGTGGAGCATGACTTTGTCCAGCCGATGGAGCTGACCGCCGAAAAGGACGGGGGAAGGATGACCATCCACTATCTGGCTTATGACGGGAGCGAGGTGAACCTGTTTTATACGGCGACCTATCAGGGCAGTGATCGGGTGGAGGTGATGCCCGGATATTTCCATACCGATGGTACGGAGATGAAGGATATTGCCTTTTCCAGCGGGATGCCTCCGGAAAAGGGGGAGCTGGGCCGCTTGAATCTCCATTTTTACAACCAGGAGACCCCCCAGGATCTGAAGATGAGGGTGGGCCTCTACCTTCGGGAAGAAGAGGGGGCGGAGCAGAGGGCAGAGCCGATTCCCGCACCGGATCAGGAGTCGTGGAGGGATCCGAATCGGGGACACTGGGAGGAGTCTCAAGTGGTTCTGGACTTTGACCTGCACTTTGACGAACGATTTACAGAGGCGGAGAGAAGCTGGACCCCCAAGAAGGAGATCTTTTTGGACGGACAGACTTTGGTGCTGGAGAAGGTCACCACCTATCCCACGGGAACCATGCTGGAATTTTCCGACAAGGAGGAGAATACCGCCTGGCTGAGAGGGCTGGAGCTGTGGATGGAGGATGGGAAGGGCAACCGCTACGGGAAAAGAAACAACAGCGTTTTCTCCTCCGGAGGAGAGGGGAAAGCCATTCTGACCTACTGGCTGGAAAGCACCTATTTCCAGGAGGGGCCGATGACCCTCTGTATCTCCGAAGCCCAGTGGCTGGAAAAGGGGAAGGAGACCGCCTATCTGGATCTTGCCCACCCTGCCCGCAGCCGGATTCCTGGTGGGACGATATTGGAACAGGTGGAGAGAAAGGGGGAGGATGTCAAGCTCACCTTCCGAACCCGGGGAGGGGAAAATATCTTCTCCGGTCATTATACTGCCCCGGATGGGACGGAGTATTGGGTGGATACCTGGGGAATCCTCCTGCCTGAGGAGGAAGGGGCACGGGAATATACCTACCTCTGGAACTATCCCTGGAAGGAAGCGGAGATGGATCTCAACTTTACAAGCCAGACCTGGTGGGAGGAGCCAATCCGAATCCCCGTCCAATAGGCGTGGAAAACCCCCTGATGCAGCTGCATCAGGGGGTTTATCTGTTTCATCAGAGGATGCGGCGGACACCTACAATGGCCTTGTCCTGGGTGGCGTAGGCCAGGTCAGTGATCTTCAGCACATCACCGGTGCGGGGGGAGTGGATATACTGATTGTTCCCCACATAGATGCCCACATGGGTGGCGGGCCGGGAGGAACCATAGGCACGGAAGCAGATAATGTCTCCGGGGCGCATCTCGCTCTGGCTCACCGCCCGGCCGTCATAGAGCTGATCGGCGGAGGAGCGGGAGAGAGAATAGCCGAAGTGACGGTAGACATAGGAGGTGAAGCCGGAGCAGTCAAAGCCGCTGGGAGAGCTGCCCCCATAGCGGTAAGGGGTTCCCAGAAACTGCCTGGCGTAGTCCACGATCTGGGCCTCCAGATTGGAGGTGTCCACCACGGGCTCGTCCGCCCGCCTGCCCTCTCCGTTGACCACGGTGACATAGTCGCTGGAAACATAGCCCACGACCCCAAACATCTCGGTTTTAAACCACCCGTTCTCAAACCCGTTGAGGGGGAGGAGGGAGCCGTTCTGCATAGAACCCACCTGGGCGCTGTCGGCGGAGGCGGAGGCTCTTATGTTCAGGGTACCGCTGTTTAAGGAAACCTTTCCGTAGGCCAGAGGCTGGCTGTAAGTAGAGGAGACGGTGAGAGAATCCACAGGGACATAGCCCTGGATGGTGCAGTAATCCACTTTATACCACTTCTCATTGGCCTTCTCCATCACGAGAATGGTATCGCTTTCCATGGCGTGAGCCAGAACCTCGCTGCCGAAATCGGGAGAGGCCTGAAGCTTGAGTACATCGCAGGTGACGGTACCCACCCCCTCATAAGAGGCGGCGGCACCGAGGACCATCATTGCGGACAGGGCGGCGCCCAATAAAATTGGGCGGAAAAACTTGTGCATCGGGTATCATCCTCCGTTACCAGATTGTTCTGTGGGCGGGGTTTCTCTTTTGTAAAGAAAAATTATTTGCCGGACAGGGCACGATCCAGCCAGACGGAGGCCACATCCATTGCGCTGTAAAGATTGTCCTTCTCGCTCTTCTTGACCACACGGTCCCGGCTCTTCAGATCGGGATCGGTGAGCTGAAGCTGGATGGAGACTTTGGAGGCCACATCCAGATCCCCCTGTTTCTGACTCTCCATCACTTGAAGCATGATGATATATTTGTCGGCCATGCTGCCGAAATAAATCAAATTGTCCTTGCGGCGCAGGGGATGCCCTTTATAAGTCAGGGGAAGTGTTTCGTTTGCCATGTTTGTCCTCCTTTAAAACAGATTAAAATGTAACCAAATTGTAACACATTGTTACCGCTTTGTCAAATGCTTTCTCCCCCGAATTTCAGGAAATTTTTGGGGGGTCTGTCTGCGGCGGGGACGCCTGGGAGAGGGCGGAGGCCAGGTCTGTGAGGATCAGGATGAGGGCGGTAACATTCATCAGCGTCCCAAGGCCCATGGGAAAGGCGTATTGAAGTCTGAGATAGGCGTGATAGCCGCCTAGAGAGGCGAGCTGGACCAGCAGGGCGGAGAGGAGATGACATCGGGGCCACAGGAGGGCCAAAATCAGGGTCAGACTGTCCGCCAGGAAGAAGTATCGGTCATGCATATGGGGAAGAAAGAGGGGGATTCCCAGGGCCATGGCTCCGGCGGCGAGAAGGATGGCCCTGTCGCTGAGCCGGTGCCGGCGGAGAAAGAGGAGGAGGATCAGAACCAGACCAAAGGCGGACAGGATGCCCAGGCGGGCAAGCAGGGTTTCATTGACCGGAAGACCGTGGGGGAG
>JAHHSE010000002.1 GCA_020025395.1 Oscillospiraceae bacterium | reverse complement strand
ATAGTGGGTCACAGGCCAGTGGCCCACCACCACCCACTTGGAAAAGGAGCGGTTCTGACCCAAAAAGTTGTCGTTTTTCATACAGGACCAGGCATCCAGCCGGTCCAGCTCCGTCTCTCTGGGAATGCCCCCATGGACAAAAAAGCAGTGCCGGGTCTCCAAAATGGTGGGGAGTGCCCGAAGATAGGCCAATTCCTCAGGAAACCGCCGGGGGAGAAGCCGGCGGACCGCCTTCAGATCCTCCGCCTCTCTCAGCGGAAGGCCCAGCTCCCCCGCCATCTGGGCCATCAGGCTCCGATCCCCCCAGGTCCCGTAGTAGAAGCGGAAAAAGCTCTCATCCCGCTCCCCGCCGGAGTCCAGCAAGCGGAGGAGGAGATCGTCACAGTTCCCACAGAGGGGATAGACGGTATGGGTCTTTGCCAGCTCCATGCAGAAACGGAGGGTGGCCAGACTCTCCGGACCCTTTTCCAGCAGATCCCCCACCAGAACCAGAATATCCTCTTCGGAAAATCGGACCTTTTCCAGCAGCCCCTTCAGAAAGGGCAGGTTGCCGTGGATATCGCTGACCGCCAGCACCCGGCGCCGGGGGGAAAAAACCATCCTTTGTACCTTGGCCTTTTTCATAAAACACCTCCTCTGCTCCGAGAGAAAAAGACATGATACCATATCTGATGGGCAGATATGGTATCATGGATCCGATCATGGGAATACCCGAAGAGAGGGTCAGGCTTTTTGGGCCAGAAAAGAGACCCAGCCGTCCCGCTCCCGCTTTCGGATGCGGGTCATGCCAGAGCGCTCCAAAGCGCTTCGGACCTCCTCCGCCCTGGTGTCGATGACGCCGGAGCAGAGAAACCAGCCGCCGGGAGCCATCAGCGCGGCCGCCAGGGGGGAAAGGGGGATGATTACATCGGCCACGATGTTGGAGAGGATGACCTGATAGGTCTCCCTGCCCAGCTCCGCCGTCAGCGCCCGGTCGGTGAGGATATCCCCTGCCCGGACCGTGTAGCGGTCCCGGCCGATGCCGTTTAACCGGGCGTTTTCATAGGCCACCTCCACCGCCTTTGGGTCGATATCCACCGCCGTGGCGTGGCAGGCCCCCAGGACAAGGGCGGCGATGGAGAGGATGCCGCTGCCGCAGCCCAAGTCCAGCACACGGTCCCCGGGGCAAAGCACCTCTTCCAGACCGCTCAGGCAGAGCTGGGTGGAGGTGTGAGAGCCGGTGCCGAAGGTCAGGCCGGGATTGAGATAGACCGGGACCTTCCCCTGGGCCGAGGCCCCTTCCCGCTCCCATTCGGGGACGATATAAAGCTTCTTCCCCACCGCAAGGGGCTTATAATATTTCTGCCAGCTGGTGGCCCAGTCGTTCTCCCCCAGTGGGGCGGAGGAGTATGGAGTATCGATCCCCTCCATCCAGCGCTTGAGCTGGGCCCTTCCGTCGTCGTCGTCGGTGACATAAAACTTGATCCGGCAGACCCCCTTCATGGTCTCCAGCAGCTCCTCATCCACATAGTCCCAGTACTGGCGGTTCTGTTCCAAAAAGGCCTTGAAATCCGCCTCGTCCTCCAGGACCAGGCCGGTGACCCCGTTCATGGTGAGCCGCGCGGCCAGGGCATCCATTTGATCGGCGGTGGTGTCCACCGCGATTTCCAGCCATTTTAAATCCATGTCAGCGCTCCCGCCCCATGCAGAATACAGCCACGGTGCCCGGTCCGGTATGGGCGCCGATCACCGGGCCGATAAAGTGATAGACCACATCTTTTGCAAGTCCCTTTTCCTTCAGCAGCTCCCCCACATATTGGGCATCGGAGAGGCAGTCGCTGTGGCTGATAAAAACGGTCTGCCCCTCCTTGGGGTCAGAGAGCTCCATCATCTTTTCAACCAGGTAGTTGAGAGAGGCGGTCCGCCCTCTGACTTTGGCCACATTGACCAGTTTCCCCTCCGGGTCCAGATGGATGATGGGTTTAATGGAGAGGAGGCCGCCCACAAAGGCGGTGGTGGCGGAGATCCGTCCCCCCCGCTTGAGATGATCCAGGTCGTTGACCACAACCCAGTGAATCACCCGAAGCTTGTTTTCCTCCACCCAGTCCCGAAGGGCCTCCAAAGAGAGCCCCTCCCGCTTTTTCTGAGCGGCCAGCCAGAGGAGCAGCCCCTGACCCATGGAGGCGCAGAGGGTATCTACCGCCAGAATCTTCCGCTCCGGGAAGGCCTCTCTCAGCTCCTGGGCGGCGATGGCGGCGGACTGATAGGTGGCGGAGAGGCCGGAGGAGAAGGCCAGGATTAAAATGTCCTTCCCCTCCTTGAGAAGGGGGGTCAAATAGGCATGGTAGTCCCCCACATTGACAGCGGAGGTGGTGGGCAGCTCTCCCTCCCGCAGCCGCTGATAAAAGTCCTCAATGGCCATGTCTCTGCAATCCGGGCGGTCTTCAAAGGTCTCCTGACCGAAGGTGAAGCGGAGGGGGGCCACAACAAGGCCCATCTCCTCCACCATCTGAGCGGGAAGGTCGATGGAGGAATCGGTGACAATTACATAGTTATTCATAGAAAAGTCCTCACTTTTTCCGTTTTTGATCTGGGAGATGGGCGTGAATTAGGGAAATGATCCGCTGACAGGCCAGCCGGTCCGCATAGCTCCGCACCGCCAGGGAAAGAGCCAGCCGGGGCAGGTCCTCCTGGGAGAGCCCTTCGGGGATTTGATCTCCCGTCGCGGAAAGGGCCCGGTCCAGCTCCTGCCGGAAGACGGCGTAAAGCTCCTCCGGAGCCTTCCCCTCCTCCCCTGCCCGCACCAGGGTCCCGATGTCCCGGACAGACAGGACCTGCTTTAACGCGCTGATGGCGGTGAGATAGGCCAGATGGGTGCGGCTGTACCGTTTCCCGTCCGCCCTGGGGAGAAGGCCTTCTTTAATATAGTTATTGACCATGGCAGAGGTGAGCACATCTCCCTCATCAAAATGGATGTGCTGACGGGGCAGGTAGGAGATCACCTGGTCCATATACAAAGCAATGTCAGGCATTTCGGGCCAATCCACCGGACGCTCTTCTCTCAGCCGCCGTTTGAGTTCCTGCAGTTCTTCCAAAAGGGGTGCGCCTCTCTTCCTGCCCAGGGAGGCGGCAGACCGAAAACAAGGCATCCTCCCATGAGGCTTGATAGTATATATTATCACATTTTCCCATCCTTTGTAAAGAACGCTTCGCTATGAGATTGCAACGGAAGGCTCACATAACAGAAGGGGGGCAGATCCCATGGAATGATTGTTTTTTTTCCCTGTTTATGGTATGGTAAAGAAAAGAGGAAAATAAAATCCATACTCAGAGAATGGAAAATGCGTTCTTCCTATCATCTCGTTTCCGGAGCCGGGACCTCAAGTCCCCTCCGGAGAGCAGGAGGTCAGATATGACGGTTCCCCCGCTGCATATTATCGCCCGGATTCACAGTGATTTTTCCGGGAAGTTCGGCATACCAAGACAGAGCGGCCTGGTGGAGTCTCTGGAGGCGCTGGTGGTATTTGAGGAAGCATATCGAAATCCGGAAGCCGTCCGGGGGCTGGAAGGATTCAGCCATCTCTGGCTCATCTGGCAGTTTTCCGAGACGGTGCGGGAGACCTGGTCCCCCACGGTGCGTCCGCCCCGGCTGGGGGGCAACGCCCGAATGGGGGTCTTTGCCACCCGCTCCCCCTTCCGTCCCAACGCCCTCGGCCTCTCCTCGGTCCGGCTTTTGGGGGTGGAGCAGACCCCCGGTCTGGGTGCGGTTCTCCGGGTGGCGGGGGCGGATCTGATGAATGGCACCCCCATCTTCGACATCAAGCCCTATCTTCCCTATACCGACTGTCACCCGGATGCCGTGGGCGGATTTGCGGAGGAGGGGGGCAAACAGATCCGGGTGGAGATTAAGGAATCCCTTCTGGCCCTGGTGCCCCCGGAAAAGCGGGAGGCTTTGCGGGGGATCCTGGCCCAGGATCCCCGCCCCTCCTACCAAAAGGAGGGCGGGCGGATTTATGGGCTGGAATTTGCCGGGAGGAACATTCGTTTCTCGGTGCAGGACGGTGTTTTGACCGTAAGGGAGATCACGATCCCATAAGGCTCCAATGTTTCCGTCCCGGCTGATAGAGGGAGCCGGGGCAGTGGGATGGAGGCCCGGCGGGACAGGAGGGGGTTTTATGAGAAAAAAGGGGTTTCATCTGCTGCTTGGCGTTCTGTCGTTCTTCCTGCTTTTCATCCTGCCCATCCACTTGGCCATCCGCATCTCCCTTCCCCCCTCCCACGCGCTCCGCTCCGTTTTGGCGGATCTCCTTTGTTTGCTGGGCTATCTCATCCTTCTCGCCCTGGCCGTCACCCTCCTGGCGGTTTTTTACATGAATAAGAGATTGGTCAGGGGGCTGGAGGAGATCATCTCCCAGCTGAGCAGCATGGAGGAGGGCAATCTGGAGAGCGTCCATGTTCATACAGAGGTGCCCGAATTGGAGGTCCTGCAGCGCTATCTCAATAAAATGCTGATAAATATGAGGGGATCCTTCCACAGGTTCAGCACCGTCATTGAACGGAGCCAAATTCCCATCGGGATCTATGAGTACAACACGTTTTATCACCAGGCCTTCGCAAACCGGATCATCCTTGAGATTCTAAAGGTGGATTCCACCCGGAAGGAGCCCTCTCAGGCCTGTCTGGAACAGGTGGCCCAGCGAATTGAGGAGCTTAAGAAGCACCCTATGAAGCGGGAGGAGCATATCTATCAGATGACAGAGGGGGAGCGGGTGATCTGGGTCCGGATGGAGGAGCTGACCTATGAGCAGAGCAGGCTGGTCTGGATGATGGATATCTCCCAATGGTGGGGGCAGATGGAGACTCTGAAGACCCAGAGGGATGTGGATGAGCTGACCCAGCTCTACAACCGAAGGGGCTTCTGCGAGCGGGTGGAGACTCTGCTGGCGCAGGAGGAGGCGAAATGGGGGAGCTTTGTGGTCATTGATGCGGACGGTCTGAAGCAGGTCAATGACAATTATGGACACCATCAGGGGGATCAATACCTAAAGGAGATTACAGGAATATTAAAGGAGCTGGATCAGGAACACACCGTCTGCGCCAGGGTGGGAGGCGATGAATTCACCCTTTTCCTCCACGGCTATCAGAGCCGGGAAGAGGTAGAGGAGGCCATCGGGGCGCTTCAGCGGAAGCGGGACATCCGAATGATGCGGATAGATGCCGGGACAGAGGTCTCTGTTCGATTTTCCCTGGGGTATACCCTCTATCCGGTGGAGGGAAGGGAGTATCAGGTTTTGATTCGCCGTGCGGATGAGAGGATGTATCAGGAAAAGCGGGAGCGCAAGAAAGGCGGATAGAGCCGGTCTATGATTGTCACATAGACCGGCTCTGTTATCAGGACCTGAAAGGTGAGGCCTTCCGTCTTTTTTTCCGGGTGGAAAGAGGGTTCCGCCCTCTGTGCTCCTGCTCCTTTTTTGAGAGATCCTCCACATGAATATTGGGATTTTGCGCGGCGGCCAGACGGAGGACCCACTGACAGTCGGCGGGCGTCAGGAGAAAGGTACGGAACGAAACATCTTTTCCGATATGCAGCGTCACATTGGGGGCGGCCTTTCTGCGGTCCGTATAAAGGACCTGGATTTCCTCCCACCTCCAAAGATGATGCGTGGTCCATCCAAAGAGCGTATGCTGAATGTCCGCCCCCTCCCGGGTCAGCAGATGCTCCTTTTGAAAGAAGCAGGACAGGATGACCAGGATGGCGATGGGAACATAGAGATATTGACCTGCCAGGGTTTCCAGAAGAAGCATATAGACCGCCAGAAAAATTACGGTGGCTTTTACCCAGGGCTTTTTCCGGGGAAGAATTCCTTGATATTTCACAATTGTCCGTCCTTTTCAATGAGTGTTGCCCCGGATTTTCGCCAGAGCGGCCAGGGCCTTTTGATGGGCCTCTTCGGGGGCGGCGGCCGGGGATCCCTTCCTCAGTTTTCCGAAGAGATTGGTATGGGAGCCGTCTGCATAGAGAATGTTTCCGCCCCAGCTGGCGGAGAGCAGGGCATAGAGGGGGTTGATGAGGTTCATAAAGGTGAAGGGAATGTAGGCGAAGGTAGATACCCCCAAAATGCCGGAATGATACGCCCCGCAGGAGGACCAGGGGACCAGAGGGGACCAGAGGGTGCCGCCGTCCTCCAGGGTTCTGGAGAGCATATTTCGGGAGAGACCCAGCTCGTCGAACTTGTCCTTATACATGGCGGAGGGGATAATGAGTCCCAGGTATTGGTCGCACATGGTGGTGATGCAGAACACCGAGGTGAGGATGGTGACCAGAACCAGCTGAAAGGGGGTCCTCACCTTTTTGATGAGGCCGCCCAGAAGAGATTCCACAGCACCGATTTTTTGCAGGATTCCCCCAAAGCCAACGGCGAGGATGACCAGGTTGTTGGTAGAGAGCATACTGTACATACCGCCCCGGTTCAGCAGGGTGTCACAGAGGGCGTTTCCGGTTTCCGCGGTATATCCATAGTGGGCCATGGTGATGCAGTCAGAGAAGGTGGCCCCCTGGAAGATGACCGCGAAGAGACAGCCGACCGTGGAGATCAGCAGTACGCTGGGGATGGCGGGGATCTTCAAAAGAGACACCACAATGATAAAGAGAATGGGGAGGAGCAGGATGGGACTCATGTAATTGTAATGGTCCACGATGGCCTGGGACAAATCGTTGGCCAGCTGGGGATCATAGGTCCCGGAGCCTTTCAGGGAGAAGAAGGCGTAAATGAGAATGGCCAGAACCAGGCTGGGGAAGGTGGTGGTGAACATAGCCCGGACATGGTCAAAGAGGCCGGTTTGCGCAGCGCCGGCGGCCAGATTGGTGGAATCGGACAGAGGGGAGAATTTGTCTCCGCAGCAGGCCCCGGACAGGATCATGCCGGCCACCAGAGCGGGATTTAGGCCCATGGTGTTGCCAATGGCCATAAAAGCGATGCCCAGGGTGGCGGTAACTGTCCAGGCAGAGCCGAGAGAGACCGCCACAACTGCGCAAAGGATGCAAGCCAACGGGAGGAACATCCCGGGACTGATCAGCTTCAGACCATAGTACACAACGGCGGGAATGGTGCCGCACCACTCAAAGGCACCGATGAGGCAGCCCACACAGAAGATAATGATTATGGCCTCCAAAGACTGGCTGACAGCGTCTAAGGCACCGTTTAGCATGGAGGTGTAGGTATGGCCGCACAGTCTGCCCACCACCATGGCGGCGGCAGCGGCAATCAGGACGGGGATATGGGGATCCTGGCCCCAGTGAAAGGCGTAGTTGGAAATCATGATTGCCAGTAAAATGGCAATGGGGATCAGGGATTCGAGCTTTCTGGGAAGCCGTATGGAGCTTTCCTCGGTATGGGTCATGGATCTCTTCCTCTCTTGCTTTTTGGTGCTGTGTGATTCACAGGTGGAAGCTGCGCTCTGTCTCACACAATAACAGAACAAAGCTCCATCGGTTCATTCTCTCTCCTCCGCAATCGACGGTGGCAGGCAGCACTGGTGTATTTTACTCTTTCCTCCAGAGTTTGTCAAAGAAGGGATTCAATGAATTTTACAGCAGATCAGAAGAAAACATGGAAATAATCTTCACAAAATCAAAAAACAGGGAAAGAATCTACCAAGTATGGCGATTTCAAAGAAAAAACCGTCTTCTTTCCCAAAAAACAATGGGAGGACAGATTAGAAAATCTGTCCTCCCATTGTTTTTTGGGGGCAAAGCGGAAAGGGTCAGCCTACAGACTCGATGTAACGCATCAGCATGGCCGCAACCTCAGCACGGGTCGCCAGAGCCAGGGGGGCAAACATCCCGTTGTCACGGCCCTTGACGATGCCGGCAGCCTGGATGGAGGCCACATCGGCCTTGGCGAACTCGGAAATCTGATCGGCATCGGGGAAGTTCAGCGTGCCGGCGGGCAGGGTCTTGCCGGTGAACTTGGCATAGCGGGCCAGGATGGCGGCGATCTGCTCACGGGTCACATTCTGATCGGGAGCGAACTCAGTCTCAGAGATTCCGTTCACAATGCCGTTTTTCTGGGCCCAGGCCACAGCGTTGGTATAGAACATCCCGGTGGGAACATCGGTGAAGGAAGAGGTGCCGGTCTCGGCCGCGCCGTTCAGACGGTACAGCACGGTGACCAGCATGGCGCGGGTCATGGTCACCTCGGGAGCAAACTCGGTGGCGGAAACACCGTTGAAGAGCTTGTTCTCATAGGCGTAACGGACCGCGTCGTAGTACCAGGCGGTTTCCGCCACATCGGTGAAGGGGTTGACCCACTTGGCGGGGATCTTCTCAAAGGTGACAACAACCTTATCGGCGGACTTCAGACCGGTCAGGGTCAGAACAGCGCCTACGGACTTGCCGTTCACGGTGACATCCTTCACCTGATAGCCCTCGTCGGGAGTAATGGTCACATTGCCCTTGTTGTCAGCGGTAATCTTACCGCCCACACCGTCCACGGAGACCTTGGGCTTGGCCTGGGAAGAGCTTCCGCCGGAACTGCCGCCGGAGCTTCCGCCGCCGTTGTTATCGTTATATTCGGTCTCGGTGGGAATGTCGGTGTTCAGATCGGCAGAGATGACATACTTGGAGAAGTGGGTGGTCTCGAAGGAGAGGGTGCCCTCCCCGGCATCGACGGCAGCGGCCTTGTCCAGACGACAGACCAGGCTGCCATTGCCGTCCATAAGGTAGACATAGGCGGCATCGGCGGGCAGAACCGCAGGAACGGTGACAAGAACCTTGGTGCCGAAGTCGTAGGACCGACCGTTGTTGACGGACAGGTCATAGACCAGAGCGTCAGAAACAGTCTTGCCGTTCACACCGACAGTCTCATTGGCCTTCTCAACAACAGCCTTAAAGGAATCAACTCCGTTCAAAGCGTTGACGGGAAGTTCCAGAGAAGCGACACCGGTCCCCAGAACCACAGGCAGATTGGCCTCAGTCAGGATCTTCCTGACTTCAGCGGTCAGGACAATGCTCTCGGCAGAGCCGGCGGCAGCGGTGCCCATTTTGCCTTCCCCAGCGGCGGCCACATACAGGGAATCGCCCAGAGCGACCTTGCCGGTGATCTTTGCGGCCTCAACAGCGGAAGCCGCATCCGCCGGCCGAACCTCTGTATTCACAGTGGTAGCAGCGGCGGGAGCCTTGTACTGGGCGGTCCAGACGGCCTTCTCATTGAGGATCCTGGTGTCATCATTAAACTGATATTCACCAGACGCAGCATTCAGCCATCTGGAGAACCCGGCATCGGTCAGACCGAAGTACTCCGCAGCACCCGCGAAGGTCCCGATCTTCTTGGTCAGGTCCGGATTGGCATTGATGTCATAGATATCATGCTTGACACCGTCCACATCGAAATAGACCGTATCCTCGGAGAAGGTGTAGGGATTGTCAGGTGCTTCGGGGCTGGGGGGATTTCCCTCGTTGTACTCGGTCTCGGTGGGAACCTTGGGGTTGGACACCATGGAGACCGCATACTGGGAGAAGTGGTCGGTCGTGAAGGTCAGAACACCGTTCTTGACAGAAACCGGCTGATCCAGCTGATAGACAGGCTCATTGTTCTCCACATAGTAGACATAAGCCTGGGTCACACCGGCGGGAAGGGCCACGGGGAGAGAGACGGTGATCTTCGTCCCAAAGTCATGGGCCTGTCCGCCGTTCACGGTGAGGTCATACACCAGAGCACCGGTGACGGTGTTGGTGGTGCCAACGGTCCCGTTTACCTGAGCAACCGCTGCTTCAAAGGAGTCCACCAGGGCGTTGGCGGGAAGCTCCAGAGAGGCGACAGGGGTGTTCAGGGAGACGGGCTTTCCGGCGGCGGCGAGAGCGGTTTTAACCTCCCCCGTCAGGGCAACAGAGGCCTGAGCATTCACAGGCGCGGTGCCCATCTTGCCGGAAGCGGCCTCTACCGCATACAGGGCGTCGCCAAGGACAACCTTTGTGCCGGCATTCTGAACGGCGGCCTTCACTTCGTCCATGGTGGGCTGATCTGCGGGCAGAACCGCACCTTGAGCGGGAGCCTTGTACTGGGCGGTCCAGACGGCCTTCTCGGTGGGGATCATGGCAGCGTCATCCTTGAGATGATACACGCCATTTTCCATGTTCGTCCACTTGACAAACTCAGTGTCATCCTTCAGGAAGTACTCTGTGGCTCCGGAAAAGGTGGTAACCTTATTGACCACAGACGCATCGGCATTTACCTGATAGATATCGTGCCTGACACCCTTGATATCAAAGAAGACGGTGTTCTGAGAGAAGCCATAGGCATCGGTGTTGATCCCACCCGCAAGGGCAGCGGCTCCGTTACCTGGCTTCGCGTTTGCGGCGAACGCTGTAGCGCCCACGGAAAGCGTCATCGTCGCGGCGAGCAGCGAAGCCAGTAAGCGTTTCACTCTCATTGGTATGTTCCTCCTATTCAATTTTATTATCATAAAGCAGGGAAAACAGAGCGATTTCCTGTGCGGAAAGCCCCCATTCCCACAAGGGAAATCGACGGGTCTCCATGCTGTATGAACCGGGTTTCAGGCGATCAAGCCTCCTTCTTATGGTTCAGAAAATGGTCAGCTCCTGACCGGGTCAAAAGGGGTCAGATGGAATGGTATTATTATAAAGGTTTTTTCGTTTTTTGCAAGGGACTTTGCAAATCAATTTGAAGGAGAAAAGAATCAATTATGACCAGATTGCACAAAGAAAAAAGGGGGAAAAGGAGGAGGGAGGAGGGAGAAAAACAGACTGTAAAAGAAAAATGCCCTTTTATAAGGGCAAAATAGACAAAAAAGAAAAAATACAGCGAAAGGAAAAATTTAATCAGATAAAAAGGAGAGAGAAAAAATATTCATAGAAAGTTTTCAAAATATTCACAGAAAAACTATTATTTTTACACTGGTTTTCCGTTCAAAAGAGGAGAAATTCAAACACGCAAAAGCGTTTCCAACCCATCGGAACAGCCCCTTTTTTTCGTCGGACAGCGACGGAAGCGGGATCAAGGAAGGCAGGAAAACAGAAGGCCGAACTGCCATATGAGGCAACGACAAGTTGCTTGTAAAGCGGTTAGCAGAATCCTATAATAAATGCAAGGAGGGAATCTGCGTGGAAACAAAAACTGTTATTTATGAATTGAGAACAAAACACGGGCTGTCCCAGGAGGAGCTGGCGGAAAAAGTGCTTGTTACGAGACAAGCGGTTTCCCGTTGGGAAACGGGGGAAACGGTGCCAAATACAGAGACCTTAAAATTGTTATCCAATGTGTTTGAGGTGTCAATCAATACTCTTTTGGGGTCTCCGAGAACATTATTCTGTCAATGCTGCGGAATGCCGCTGGAAGATTCCATTATGAGCAAAGAGTTAAATGGAGAATGGAACGAGGACTATTGCAAATGGTGCTATTCAGAGGGTCAATTTGCCTATCCCACAAAAGAAGCAATGCTGGATTATTTGGTTAAACATATGCCAAATCCGGAACATATCCCAGAGGAGGAAAGACGGGTTCAGCTGGATCATTTCCTTTTGCAGCTAAAGCATTGGAAAGCATAGAGGACGGGGAGGCCTTGGCAGCGGGGAGCTGCCGGGGCCTCCCCGTCCTCTGCTTTGCGGTATGCCGCATACGGAAAAAGGATTCACGGAGGCCTGCATACCAGTCTGCAAAACATATGGGGCGGGGTTCCGGTCGGGGCCGTACCCTCCGTCGGCTGAGGATCCCCTCTTCAAAAGGCGGGCGCGACATAAATTTCCAAATATTTCTACCGGGGACATACATACAGTGGTCTTGACAAAGACTCAAATATAGTTCATATATAGAATATGGCCAACAGCAATGCTTTCAAAATCCAAATTCATGTCACAATTGCATCAAAATTTGAGAATGCGAGGGAATCGGTATGAAGGAGAACGAGAAAGCGTTGCAGCTTCACTATGCGTGGAAAGGAAAAATAGAGATAACACCCCGTGTAAAGGTGGACAGCAGGGAGGCCCTCTCCCTGGCCTATACACCGGGGGTGGCCCAGGCCTGCCTGGAGATTCAAAAGGATGTGAGTCAGGGATATGCGCTGACCCGGCGCTGGAACACGGTGGCGGTGGTCACGGACGGAACGGCGGTCCTGGGACTGGGCGACATTGGCCCGGAGGCCGGGATGCCGGTGATGGAGGGGAAGTGCGCCCTCTTCAAAACCTTTGGCGGGGTGGACGCCATCCCCCTCTGCATCCGAAGCAGGGATGTGGAGGAGATTGTCCATACCATTGCCCTCTTGTCCGGCTCCTTTGGGGGGGTGAATCTGGAGGACATCTCCGCCCCCCGCTGCTTTGAAATTGAGGAAAAGCTGAAGGCCCGGTGCGACATCCCCGTCTTTCACGATGACCAGCACGGCTCTGCCGTAATTGTGCTGGCGGGGCTGACAAACGCCCTGCGGGTGGTACAGAAAAAGCCGGAGAGGGTTCGTGTGGTCATCAGCGGGGCCGGGGCCTCCGGACTCTCCATCGCCCATCTGCTGCTGAAGGCCGGTTTCCGGGACCTGATCCTCTGTGACCGGACGGGGATTCTCTACGAGGGGCGCCCCCATGGGATGAATCCCTACAAGGAGAGAATGGTAAGGCGGACCAACCGGGAAAAGCGGAGGGGAACCCTGGGGGATGCGCTGGCAGGGGCCGATGTCTTTCTGGGTTTTTCTACCTCCGGCCTGGTGACCGCCGAGATGGTCCGACGGATGAATCCGGATCCGATCCTTTTCGCCTGCGCCAATCCTGTCCCGGAGATTCTGCCGGAGCAGGCCAGGGCCGGGGGCGCCAGAATCATTGCCACCGGACGCAGTGACTATCCCAATCAAATCAATAATGTTCTGGCTTTCCCCGGTATTTTTCGGGGGACCCTGGATGCGGGGGCTTCTGACATCAACGATGAGATGAAGCTGGCCGCCGCAAAGGCTTTGGCGGAATTGGCGGAGGATCGTCTGTCCGAGGATTATATCATACCGGAGGCCTTTGACCCAAGGGCCGCTCAGGCGGTTGCGGCCGCTGTGGAACAGGCCGCGAGGGATTCCGGTGTGGTCCGATGAGCATCTCATCGTATCCGGGACCTGAACAAGGGATTGCATATGATGCGGAAAGGAAATGTAATATGCAGCAGGAGTATACGCTCACCTCTTCCTATGATAAAACGGCCTATAAGGCCCTTGCGGAGGCATCCTGGCAGCTGTTCCGAAAGCCTCAGATGAACACCCAGGTCTACCCCCTTCTTGTCACCCTCTCTGCGATGATCCTGATTCTCACCCTGACGCAGGGAAACTCCAATTCCCCTTTCCTGACGGCAGGGGGAATCCTGTTCTCCGCCTTTGTTCTTCTGGCCATTCCCCTCAGCGGGGTGAGCGCCAGAGGGAAAATGTGTCGGACCGCCATTCGGGAGGCGGATAAAAAAGGGGAGTATCCCGCTGACATCCAATTTGTGTTCGGGAAGGACACCATCCGCTCCGTGATCGGGGGGGACCAGGGAAAGGCCGCGGTGGTCCGATACAGTCAGATTGACTTTTTTGCCGCCCTTGGGGATTGGCGATTTCTCTTTTTTGGTCCGGCCGCCTACATTTTCCATAAATCCGACTTCTCTTCCCAGGAGGAGCTGGCCCAATTTGAGTCCTGTCTCGAAGCTCATCATCTCCCAAGGACCCAGCTCAAAGGGACGGGACCTGTCAGGGAAACAGGGGAATAAATTTACGGAAAGGAGGAACCCATGGCAATCTATATGAGCCAGGATGCCAATTCTCTGCTGAAGGGCAGCCTGGAGGAGATCAATCAGCAGCTATGCGCCATTTTAGACAGTGTCTATGACGGCCTGTATATCACGGACGGGGATGCCAATACCATCCTGGTCAATCAGACCTATGAGGCCATCTCCGGACTGCGCCCTGAGGATGTTCTGGGAAAAAATATGCGTGAGATCGTCTCCTCCGGTCTGATTGACCGATCCGGCACCCTCACCGCCCTGGAGGCGAGAAAGACCGTGACCCTGGAGCAGACCTTCCGCAAGGGGACCCAGGCCCTCATTACCAGCACCCCCTATTTTGACAAGAACCATGAGATTTCCATGGTCATCACCGTGGTGCGGGATATGACGGAGCTTTATGACCTTCAGGAAAAATATCGGGAGAGTGAGGAGCGGCGGCGGGCGGAGATGCGGTTTTTCCAACAGCATCGCTTTGCCGGAGGACTGGTGGCGGAGGACCCCAAGACCATTGAGACGCTGCGCATGGCCCAGAAGGTGGCGGCGCTGGATACCACGGTGCTTCTTTTGGGAGAGACCGGAGTGGGAAAGGAGCAGTTTGCCCGCTTTATCTATGAAAATTCCAGCCGGGTGGGACAGAGCTTTATCAGCATCAACTGCGGCGCCATTCCCCCCTCTCTCATAGAGAGCGAGCTTTTCGGCTATGAGCGGGGCGCCTTTACCGGAGCCAGCCGGGAAGGGAAAATGGGGGTTTTTGAAAGCGCGGACAAGGGGACCGTCTTTCTGGATGAGATCGGGGATCTGCCCCTGGAAATGCAGGTCCACCTCCTCCGGGTCCTTCAGGAGATGAAGGTAAAACGGGTAGGAGGGGTCCGCTCCATCCCGGTGGATGTCCGAATCATCGCCGCAACCAATCGGGATCTTTTGGAGATGGTGCGGGAAAAGACCTTTCGGGAGGACCTGTATTACAGGCTCCGGGTGGTGCCGATCTGCATCCCGCCCCTTCGGCAGAGAAAGGCGGATATCTGTCCCCTGGTCCATACCTTTCTCGATGATATGAACCGAAAATACTGCCTTCACAAGACCTTCAGCGCCCCCGCCATCGAGGTTATGCGCCGCTATCAGTGGCCCGGAAATGTCCGGGAGCTGAAAAATGTGGTGGAGCAGGCGGTGATCCTCAGCAATGGGGACAGCATTCTCTCCTCCGACCTCCCCATACAGACCAAAAGCGACAAGGGGGCCGAGAGGGAGGAGGGAGCGCCCATCGACTTAAAAAAGATGGTTGCCAAGCTGGAGTATCACTATATCGTCAAGGCCTATGAGACCTATGGAAATGTGCGGGCGGCGGCAGCCAGCCTGGGGATGGATGGAGGCACCTTTGTTCGGAAACGAAAGAAATACGAGCAGATGTTGCAGGAATGAAACGCCGTTGCGTTTTTGCATCACCTGTCAAAAACCAATGGAACCGTTTAGAAAATATCATACATTTCCAACAATCACCAGAAAAGCTGCTGCATTTCTGCAACACCTGTCCTGACGGAAGCTGGGCGGTCAACTGCCGCAGCCATTGCAAAAGCGATGGCTGCGGCATTTTTTCTGTTTTTGGAATGTTGGCATTCCTTTTGCAGTAAATATAGAGCGTAAGAGAAAGCGCGCTGTTGGCCAACTGCCGCAATCGAAAACACCGAAGAGAAATCAGAGAAATGAGATTAACGGCCCCGCAAAGGGCGAGAAAGGAAAGAGGGAAAAGCTTCATGGCAAATGAGCAGTCTGTCAGTCGTTACCGAAAATATGGAGAGGAGCAGCCTTGCTGGAAACTGGGCATCTTCAAGGTCCGTCTGCCGTTTCTCCACTATGCGTGGTCGGTTCCGGAGATGGTCCAGGCAATCTTCATGTGCGCCACCTGTCTGGGAGCCATTCCTGTCCTGACCGAGGTGTTGGGGGTCACCTATGATGTGGCCCTGTCCATGGTAATCATCAACGGCTTCTTCTATACCATTCATGTGTTGCTGGGCGATCCTGTGGTCCCGGGCTGGATTACCCCGGCCATCCCCATCATCACCGCTTTCCTGACCAATGGTTATGCGATCGGCCCTGAGCGCATTAAGGCCCTGATTGCGCTGCAGCTGATTCTGGGAGTGATTTTCCTCCTCTTTGGCATCACCGGTCTGGGGGCCAAGATGGTGGAGGTGGTGCCCAACTCGGTCAAAGCCGGTGTCCTGATGGGCGGGGGAATCTCCGCGGTCATCGGTGAGTTTAAGGCGGAGGGGCGGTTCGATGCCTATCCCATCGCCATTGGGATCGGTGTGGCAGTGGCCTATTTCTGCCTGTTCAGCCCCCTCTGGGTGAGGCTCCGCAAAAAACATAAGGTCATTGATATCATTGGAAAATTTGGGATGCTTCCCTCCATTATCATTGCCCTGATTATCGGCGTCATCACCGCTGAGATTGCCGTCCCTGAGGTCCAGCTGTGGCCCCTCATCAAGATCCCGGAGTTTGGGAACATCTGGAATCAACTGTCCCCCTTCTCCATTGGCTTCCCCGGCGGAGCCACCTTCCTGGCAGCCATCCCCACCGCCATCGTGACCTACATCATTGCCTTTGGCGACTTCGTCACCTCTGCGGCCCTTATCAATGAGGCGGACGAGATTCGCCAGGACGAAAAGATCGACTTTAACGCCAACCGTTCCAACATCATCAGCGGCATCCGAAATACCGCCATGGCGCTGGTCTGTCCCTACACCCAGATGTGCGGCCCTCTGTGGGCAGCCGTCACCGCCGCCGTCTCCCAGCGCTATAAAGAGGGACCGGAGGCCATGGAGTCCATTTACAGCGGCTGCGGCACCTTCCGAATCAGTACCTTTATCGCTGTGGCCCTGATGCCCATCTCCTCCCTGCTTCAGCCCGTGCTGCCCGTGGCCCTCTCTCTCACCCTGATCGTCCAGGGCTATATCTGCACCCATCTGGCCATGAATATGTGCAAAACCGACATTGAGCGGGGTATCTGCGGCGTAATGGGAGCCGTTCTGGCCATCAAGGGCGCCACCTGGGGTCTGGCTGTGGGCATCATTCTCTATGTCATTCTGATGGAAAGCCGGAGGCCTTCCGCCGCCGTGTCGGAGAAGCGCTGATTGAAACCTGCCGTTGTCCCCCTGATCCGTAAAAAACAGAGCGGTCAGATCATTTGAAGAAAGGAAGTATTATTATGGCACTCATGACAGGTGAACAGTACATCGAAAGCATCCGCAAAATTCCCATGGAGATTTATATGTTTGGCAAGAAGGTGGAAAATCCCGTGGACGATCCCATCCTTCGCCCCTCTCTGAACTCCGTGCGCATGACCTATGATCTGGCTCAGATGCCGGAGTATCAGGAGCTGATGACGGTAATCTCTCCGGAGAGCGGGGAGCGGATCAACCGCTTTACCCACATCCACCGCTCCACCGAGGATCTGCGCAACAAGGTCAAGATGCAGCGTCTGCTGGGTCAGAAGACCGCTTCCTGCTTCCAGCGCTGTGTGGGAATGGATGCCTTCAACGCCGAGTTCTCCACCACCTTTGAGATTGACAAAAAATACGGCACCAGCTACCATGAAAACTTCAAGAAGTTCCTCCGCTACTGTCAGGACAACGACCTCACCGTAGACGGCGCCATGACGGACACCAAGGGCGACCGTTCCAAGGCCCCCCATGAGCAGGCCGATCCCGACCTCTTCCTCCATGTGGTGGAGCGCCGTCCCGACGGTGTGGTGGTATGCGGCGCCAAGGCCCACCAGACCGGAATCATCAACTCCCACGAGGTCATTGTCATGCCCACCCAGTCCATGGGTCCCGACGACAGGGATTACGCCATCTCCTTTGCCGTTCCTCTGAACACCAAGGGCCTTTTCATGATTATCGGGCGGCAGAGCTGCGACACCCGGAAGCGGGAAGGCGGCGAGATGGATGTGGGCAACCCCGAATTCGGCGGTGTGGAGGCCCTCACCGTGTTTGACCATGTCTTTGTGCCCAATGACCGGATCTTCCTCAACGGCGAGACCGAGTTTGCCGGACTGCTGGTGGAGCGGTTTGCCGGTTATCACCGCCAGAGCTATGGCGGATGTAAGGTGGGCGTGGGCGATGTTCTGATCGGGGCCGCCGCTGTGGCCGCCGATTACAACGGCGCCAACAAGGCCAGCCATGTCAAGGATAAGCTCATCGAGATGACCCATCTGAATGAGACCCTGTACTGCTGCGGCATCGCGTGTTCCGCCGAGGGCTATCCCACCGAGAGCGGCAACTATATGATTGACCTGCTGCTGGCCAATGTATGTAAGCAGAATGTCACCCGCTTCCCCTATGAGATCGTCCGGCTGGCGGAGGACATCGCGGGCGGCCTGATGGTCACCGCCCCCTCCGAGGCCGATCTGAAGGACCCCAAGCTGGGGCCTGTGATCGACAAATACCTCCGTGGGGTGAATGCGGTCTCCACCGAGAATCGTCTGCGCATCCTGCGCCTGATCGAGAATCTCTCTCTGGGCACTGCCGCCGTGGGATACCGCACCGAGTCCATGCACGGTGCCGGCTCGCCCCAGGCGCAGCGCATTATGATCGCTCGTCAGGGCAACCTGGCCCACAAGAAGGCCCTGGCCAAAGCCATTGCCCACATCACCGAGTAAAAAACCTCTTCAGGGGGGGCGGGGGCGGCGGTGTTCCGCCGTCCCTGCTTTCCCGACACAGAGGATTTGAGGAGGCGTTCTGCCATGTATGAAGAAGTGGAAGCGGTACTGGATGAGTATGTCCGTCCCCTGCTCCTCTCCCATGGAGGGGAGATGGAGGTTCTGGAAATCACCGACGGGATCGTCCGTTTTCGGCTGAAGGGCCGCTGCGCCGGCTGTCCTGCGGCGGACCTGACCACGGAGGAGCTGATTCAGACCGAGCTGGTGGAGCGTGTCCCGGGGATTCGACAGGCCATCCTGGTGCAGGATATCAGCCAGGCGCTTCTGGACCAGGCAAAGGAGATTTTGAGGCAGCGGCATGAAGGATGAGACGGGGATCGGCCTGCGGTACTGCGGGGGGTGTAACCCGCGGTATGACCGGGTGGCTGCCGCCAAAAAGCTGATGGGGTTTTTCCCCGATCTGACCTTCTGTCCGGCGGAGCCGGGGGTTCCCTATGCGGCGGTCCTTGTGATCTGCGGCTGTCCCTCCCGCTGCGCCGGGGTGCAGGACCTGTCCGTCCCGTCCAGGGCGCTGGTCCGTCTCAGCGGCTGGGAGGAGCTTCTGCCCGCCAAACAGGCTTTGGAGCGGCTTTTGGAGGAGAGGACGGTCAAAAAGGTCCTGACACTGACCCATGAGGAGGTGCTTGAAATCCTTCCCCACCGTCCTCCCATGCTGTTTATCGACGAGGTGAGCAGCCTTTCCCCCGGAGAGGAGATTACAGCCTCCTACCATGTCCCCCCTGATCTTCCGGCCTTTGAGGGCCACTTTCCGGGGGAGCCTGTCCTGCCGGGGGTCTATGCGGTGGAGGCCGGGGCCCAGGCCGCCGACCTCCTGCTTCTCTCTCTGGAGCGGCATCAGGGTAAGATCCCCCTGTTTATGGGGATCCGACGGGCCAATTTTCGGAAAAAGATCCTCCCCGGCGACAGACTCACCATCCACGCCTCTCTCAAGGAGGAGCGGGCAGAGCTGGGCTTTGCCCTCTGCCGGGCACAGATCCTGGTGGGACAGGAGGTCTGCGCGGATATGGAGCTGAGCCTCGCTTTGCGGGCAAGCTCCTCCCCGTAAGGGGCCGTTCCATCCTGTGTGAAAACGATAGTTGGGAGTGTTATCATGAGCTGGAAAACCTATTATGACGAGCATCTGATGACCGCAGACGCTGCGGTGAGCAGAATTCAATCCGGGGACCGGGTGGTGGTGGCCCATGCCTGCGGGGAGCCTTCCCATCTGGTGGAGGCCATGGTGGCCCATGCGGACGCCTATCGGGATGTGGAGATCGTCCACATGGTGGCCATGGGCAAGGGGGAATACTGCAAGCCTGAATATCAGGAGAATTTCCGTCACAACGGCTTTTTCCTGGGCAGCTCCAGCAGGAGCGCCGCCGAGGAGGGTCGGGCCGACTTTACCCCCAGCTTTTTCTTTGAGATTCCCCGTCTCTTCTCCACCACCATGCCGGTGGATGTGGCGATGGTTATGGTCACCCCGCCGGATGAGAATGGAATGTGCTCTCTGGGGGTGTCGGTAGACTATACCAAGGAGGCGGTCAAACAGGCCAAGCTGGTCATTGCCCAGATCAATCCCTGTATGCCCTGGACCGGCCCCCACAGCCTGATCTCCGTAGAGGAGATGGACTGCATTGTGGAGCATGAGGCCCCTGTCATTGAGCTGGCGCCTCCCAGGATCGGGGAGGTGGAGAAGGCCATCGGAGAGCACTGCGCCTCCCTGATTCAGGACGGCTCCACCCTCCAGCTGGGAATCGGGGCCATCCCGGACGCCGTCCTCCTCTTCCTGAAGGAGAAGAAGGATTTGGGCATCCATTCCGAGATGTTCTCGGACGGGGTGGTGGAGCTGGCGGAGGCCGGCGTCATCAACAATGCCAAAAAGACCCTCCATCCCGGCAAGTTCGTGGTGGCCTTCCTGATGGGCACCAAGCGTCTGTATGAATTTGTGAACCATAATCCCGATGTGGAGCTTCGCCCGGTGGATTATGTGAACAATCCCTTTGTCATCGCCCAGAACGACAATCTGGTTTCCATCAACTCCTGTGTCCAGGTGGATCTGATGGGTCAGGTGGCCTCGGAGAGCATCGGCTATAAGCAGATCTCCGGGGTGGGCGGACAGGTGGATTTTGTCCGCGGAGCCTCCGCCAGCAAGGGCGGGATCTCCATTATGGCCATGCCCTCCACAGCCAAGGGGAAGATCTCCAAGATTGTCCCCCTTCTGGACGAGGGGGCCGCCGTCACCACCAGCCGCAACGATGTGGATTATGTGGTCACCGAGTATGGAGTCGCGCCGCTGAAGGGACAGACCCTGAGGCAGAGAGCCCGCAACCTCATCGCCATCGCCCACCCGGATTTCCGGGAGGAGCTGAAGGCCGAGTATGAGAGACGGTTCCACTGCGCTTATTGAGTTCTTCTGCCAAGTTGGATTGGCATCTCTCCTCCCCTGGGTTTATGTGGTCCCGCAGGGCCGGGACCACATAAACCCACCTCTATCCCCGGAGATTTTAAAAGAAAAGGCAGGCGCATTCCCATGACGAATTTGGAGCGATATGACAGGATTTTTTTGGATACCTTCTCCGTGCCCCGTGAGAAGCTGCCCGAAATCAAATACCAGGGGATTCCCGACTGGGATTCCGTGGGCCATATGGATTTAATGAGCGCATTGGAGGAGGCCTTCTCCATCAGCATCAGCACCCTGGATGTGCTGGATTTTTCCACCTATGAGAAGGGGAAGGAAATTCTGATGAAATACGGGGTGGAGCTTTGAGTCCCCCCGCCCCTCTGACCGTTTGGACGGAGCCGCTGGCGGGGAGCAACTGCTATCTGCTGGAGGAGGATGGGGCCTGTCTGATCGTGGACCCCAATGACCCGGAGGGACTTCCGCTCCTTCTGGAGGAACGGGGCTGGACCCCGGAGCTCCTTTTCCTCACCCATGAGCATTGTGACCACATGGCGGGGCTGGAGGTCCTGCGGACCCGCTATCCCTCCGCCGGCGTGGTGGCTACGGCGGCCTGCAGTGCGGGGATTCGGAACAAGCGTCTCAATATGTCCGGGCTCATGGAGGTCTATCTCACCTACCATGGAAGGCCCGGGATGACTTACCCCCCTTTTGTCTGCCGTCCGGTGGAGACACCCTATGAGGAGTGCTGGGGCGCCCTTTGGCGGGGACATCGGCTGTTGGGACGGTCCCTGCCCGGTCACACCCCCGGAAGCGCCGGACTGTTTCTGGACGAAGATACCTTCTTTTCCGGGGATTACCTGCTGCCCGGACAGGAGGTGATCCTGCGTCTGCCCGGCGGGAGCCGGTCAGCCTATGAGAGCCAGACCAGGCCTTTTCTCGCCCGACTTCCGTCGGGCCTGCGGATTTGTCCCGGCCATGGCGAAATCTATACTCTGACCCCGAAGGAGAGGAAGCAGCATGGAGTTTGAGACCTGGCTCCGCAGCCCCCCCTATGGACTGGACCACAGGGAGAAGGGGGACTTGTTTGAGGAGCTGCTCACCCAGGTGACCCATTATCATGGGGAGCATTGCAAGGAATACGGACGCTTTTTATCTGCCCTGGGCCACGGGAAGGGGGAGCGGTTTTCCCGGGAATCCGTTCCCATGCTCCCTGTCACCGTATTTAAGGAACTGGAGCTTCGGAGTGTCCCGGAGGATCAGATCATCAAGACCATCACCTCCTCCGGAACCACCGGGCAGAGGGTATCCAAAATCATGCTGGATGCCCAGACTGCCACCAACCAGCAGAAGGCCCTCTGTCAGATTGTCTCCCATTGGATCGGTCCTCAGCGTCTGCCTTATCTGGTTTTAGACAGCAAAAAAGTCCTGAGGGACCGTACCATGTTTTCTGCCCGGGGTGCTGGAATCCTGGGCTTTTCCATTTTCAGCTCCAAAACCTGCTATGCCCTGGATGAGGAGATGAGGCTGGATCTGGAAGGGGTGCGGGCCTTTTTGGAGCGGTTCCGGGGCCGCCCCATCCTGGTATTTGGCTTTACCTTTATGATATGGAAGTATGTGGTCCGTGTGCTGGAGGAGCGGGGGGAGCGGCTGGATATCCCTCAGGGCTTCCTCCTCCATGGGGGAGGCTGGAAAAAGCTTCAGAAGGAGGCGGTTTCCCCGGAGGAATTTAAGGAAAGGGCGCAAGCTGCCCTGGGGATCGGGCAGATCAGCAGTTATTATGGGATGGCGGAGCAGACAGGGTGCATCTCGCTGGAATGTCCCTATGGACACCTCCACACCAGCACCTGGTCCGATGTGATTCTTCGCCGCCCCTCCGACAACAGCATTTGTGAGAGGGGGGAGACAGGGGTGATTCAGGTGATTTCCCCCCTGCCCACCTCCTATCCCGGACACTCCCTTCTCACAGAGGATCTGGGGGTGCTGCTGGGGGAGGATGACTGTCCCTGCGGCCGATTGGGGACCTATTTTTCTGTCATCGGAAGAATTCCGCGGGCAGAGGTGAGGGGGTGCAGTGATACCTATGAAGGATGAGATCACTCTGTTGGCGGGAGTCGAGGAGCCGGAGCGCCGTCCCTGGGTTCCCTTCGACCCACGGGTGATGGGGTTTCTCTCCGCCCTGTCCCGGGCCATTCGGGAATCCGGGGAGAGGAGGGAGGAGACGGCGGCCTTTGGGTTCTGGTGCCGTCCCTCCCATCTGGAGGCGCTTCGGGAGAGACACAAGGGTTCCATGCTTCGGGTGGGCCGGGGTCTGCTCTTTCACATCGCCCCCTCCAATGTCCCGGCCATGTTTGCCTATACCCTGGCCATTGGGATGCTGGCGGGAAACGCCAACCGGGTCCGGCTCTCCACCCGGCAGGGGGAGACGGAGCGTCAGCTCTGCCGGATTTTCCGCACCCTTCTGAACCGCCCGGAATTTGAGGAGATCAAGGCCCGGACCTCCCTTCTCACCTATGAGCGAAATGACATTCTCACCGCACGGTATGCAAACCAATGTGACGGACGGGTGGTCTGGGGCGGGGACGAGACCGTTTCCGCCCTTCGAGCCATGCCCCTGGCGCCCCATGGGGTGGAGCTTTCCTTTCCCGACCGATGCTCCATGGCCCTCCTTCGGAAAAGCCATCTGTCCGGGCTGGAACCGGGAGAGTTGGAGGACCTGGCCCATCGCTTTTACAATGACACCTATCGAATGGATCAAAATGCCTGTTCCAGCCCCCGGCTGGTGATCTGGCTGGAGGATGGGGAAGAGGAAGGGATTCGGGCGCGGTGGTGGGAGGCGGTGGCCTGTGAGGCGGCCCGCCGATACCCCTTTGGGGCCTACCAGGCCTTTCGCAAGCTGGAGGCCTTCTCTCTGGCGGCAATGACTATGGAGGACCCCCCTGTGGAGGGGTTGGACCGCTTTCAGGGGAACCTTCTCATGGTGGCCCGGCTGGCTGCCCCGCCCTCGCGGCCCCTGGAGCCGAACGGGAGCTTTGGCCTGTTTTATGAGTGTCGAATCCAAAGGCTGGACCAGCTGCTCCCCCTGCTCTCCCCCAAAATACAGACCCTTACCGCGGCGGGAACTGACCTTTCGGAAATTGCTCAATTTCTTCAGAAAAAAGGGGCCGGAGGGGTGGATCGGGTGGTCCCCGTGGGCCGGGCCCTGGAGATGGATACCATCTGGGACGGGAAGGACCTGATCTCTCAGCTGTCCCGCATTCTTGCCTGCTAAGCAAACGCTTCCATCCGACCGTTGGAAAAGGAGGACCTTTATGAAACTCTTCGCCTATGCAGAGCGGCATCCGGGCCGGGTGCTGGCCCTCTCCGATGAGGGGCGGACCATCCAATATAGAGAGATATTTGAGACGGCGGAAGGGCTGAACAAGATGTTGGGAAACCGTCGTCTGCTGTTTCTGCTCTGTGAGAATCGGCCGGGGGCCCTGCTGGGCTATCTGGGCTGCCTGCGGGCGGGGGTGGTCCCCCTGCTGCTGGATGCCCATATCGATCCCGGGCTGCTCCGAGCCCTGGGAGAGACCTATCACCCCGCCGGGTACTATCTCCCCGCGGAGGGTCTGGACCGTTTGAAGGAGGTCCTTCCCCGGACCGCTCCTGTGCTGGAGGTGAGGGAGAGTGTGCTGCTGCCAACGGGGGAAGAGGGGCCGCCGCTTCATCCCGATCTGGCCCTTCTGCTGACCACCTCCGGCAGCACGGGAAGTCCCAAGCTGGTCCGGCTCACCGGGACCAATCTGGATGCCAATGGGGCATCCATTGCGGAATATCTGGCTCTGGGTCCGAAGGAGCGGCCCATCACCTCTCTGCCTATGAGCTACTCCTATGGAATGAGCGTTGTGAACAGTCATGTTTTGGTGGGTGCCCCCCTTCTCCTCACCCGATACGGCATTCTGGAGAAGGCTTTTTGGGAGCGGGTGACCGGGGAGGGGGCCACCTCTCTGGCCGGGGTCCCCTACACCTATCAAATGCTCCATCGGCTTGGGATGACCGAGATGGACCTGCCCTCTCTGACCACACTGACCCAGGCGGGGGGAAAGCTGCCCCTGGAGCTTCATCAGCAGTTTGCACGCTGGGCGGAAGAGACCGGGCGTCGGTTTTTCGTCATGTACGGGCAGACCGAGGCAGGGCCTCGGATGGGCTACCTCCCCCCGGCTCTGGCGGTGGAAAAATGCGGGGCCATGGGCATCCCCATTCCCGGCGGAAGGTTCCGGCTGGAGGGGGAGGACGGCGGGGAGATCACCGCTCCGGATACCGTGGGTGAGCTGGTCTATCAGGGGCAGAATGTGTCCATGGGATACGCTCAATGCGCCGATGATCTGGCAAAGGGGGATGCGTGGCAGGGGGAGCTGCGCACCGGAGATATGGCCCGCCGGGACAAGGACGGGGTCTATTTTATCACAGGGCGGAAAAAGCGGTTTGTGAAACTGTATGGAAATCGGGTCAATCTGGATGAGGTTGAGCAGCTGCTCCTGAGTCGATTCCCTGAAACGGGATTTGCCTGTGTGGGTCGGGATGACTGTCTCACCGTCTACACCGACAGCCGGGATGCCCGCCTGTCCCCTGCCGTTTTGGACTATCTGTCCAGCTGCACCCATCTGTCCCGACGGGCCTTCCGGGTGCGAAGCCTGGAGGGGATTCCCAAAAACGAGGCGGGAAAAATCCGCTATGCCGAATTGGATGTATAAAAAGCCCAGACAGAAACCGGCCCTTGAGGAGGTGTTTCCTCAGGGGCCGGTTTTGTCTGACAGAAGGGGCCTATTCCTTCTCTGGGGGCAGGAAGGGACGGAAGATCCGCTCCATGGGGAAGGTGGCCAGAAGGATGACCACCCCGGGCAGGAAGAGGACGGGGAACCAGTATCGGACGCAGAGAAGGGCGGTCTCCAGAGCCAGAATACCGATGAGCAGGGCGGAGGGAAGATGGGCGAACACCAGCTGGGTGGAGGTTTTCAACAGCCCTCCAAAGGTGAACTCGAAGCGGGAGAGGATCATGGGGCCGAAGAGCCAGAGAGACAGGAGGAGGGAGAAGAGAATGCGGTAGGCCACCAGAAGCACCACCGCCATAGGAAGGCCCCGGTCTCCCAGCGCCATGACATAAGTGACATTCCAGAGGAGGGCGCAGAGGAGAAAGCTGCCAGCGCCCAGGAGAGACCAGAAGGCCCCCACCTTGAGGCTTGCACGGAAGGTATTCCAGAATCGGAGGTAAACCCGGTCCTCCTGTCTGCGGACCCCGTGAAAGACAGCATCGTACAGGGCGGTGGTGGCCGCCCCGGCGGTCACCAGGGGGAGAGAGAGAAAGAGCCAGCAGAGGGTGAGGCCAACCACATCGGTCATGCGGGAAATAAACTGCCAAAAATCGTTGTTTGGGTCAAACATGACGGTCCTCCTTTCCGTTGGTGAGACAGAGACCCAGAGGAAAAGGGCCTTCTTTTTTAAAAGTATAGCATATTTCAGCCCCGGTGAAAAGAAAAAAGCCCCAGGAGCCGGGTATCAAGGAGCGGGTTATTTACAAGGACAGGTCAATGTGCTAAAATAAGCTGAAATCCAAGAAAGAAAACTGTATATAACGCACAGAGGGAGGGACCATTCCCTCTGAAGAAAACCAAAAAGGAGCTGAGGAAGATGGCAGTAGGGAAAAGCATTCCCCGATTGGATGCGGTTGACAAGGTAACCGGTCGCACCAAATATACCGATGATCTCTGTGACAGAGGCGCTCTGGTGGCACGGGTCCTCCATTCCACCATCGCCCATGGATGGGTAAGGTCCATCGATATCACGGCGGCTCAGGCCATTCCCGGCGTGGTAAAGGTGATTACCTGCTTTGATGTGCCAAAACACCCCTTCCCCACGGCGGGACATCCCTGGTCCACCGACCCCGCCCATCAGGATGTGGCGGACCGCCTCCTGCTCACCGACCATGTCCGTTTCTACGGGGACGATGTGGCGGCCGTGGTGGCGGAAAATGAGGTGGCTGCCGCCCAGGCCCTTCGGGCCATTCAGGTGGAGTATGAGGAGCTTCCCTTTGTTCTGGACCCCATGGAGGCCAGAAGGGAAGGGGCGCCCCGGCTCCATGAGCCATATCCCGACAATGTCTTGGGACACACCAGCATCGCCCGGGGAGATTATGAGGCCGCCATCCGGGAGCCGGGCCTCATCAGGGTGGAGGGCTGGTATGACACCCCTACGGTGCAGCACTGTCACCTGGAAAATTTTATCTGCTTCGCCTTTATGGAGGGGGATCGGATTCATGTGGTGACCTCCACGCAGATCCCCCACATCGTCCGTCGGGTGGTGGGCCAGGCCCTGGGGATTGACTGGGGACGGGTTCGGGTGGTGAAGCCCTATATCGGCGGGGGCTTCGGCAACAAGCAGGATGTGCTGTATGAGCCTCTGTGCGCCTATCTCTCCCTCTGTCTGGGCGGGCGGCTGGTGAAGCTGGATGTGCCCAGAGAGGAGACCTTCGTCTGCAATCGGGTGCGCCACGCGGTCCGAAGCCATATCATCACCTATGCCAGACCTGACGGGACCTTTGTGGCCCGTAAGCTGGAGGCCTTTTCCGACCAGGGGGCCTATGCCTCTCACGGCCACGGCATTGCCGCCAAGGGGATGGGGGCCTTCCCCCAGCTGTACCCCTGCCCCAATGTCCAGGCGGATGCCTACACCGTCTTTACCAACAAGCCAACCTCCGGTGCCATGCGAGGATATGGGATTCCACAGGCCATGTTTGCGGTGGAGAGCCACACAGACGATGTGGCCCGTGCCCTGGGCATGACCCCCATGGAGCTGAGAAGAAAAAACCTGATGCCCCAGGGCTATCGGGACGAGTTTTCCAAGAACGAAAATTACCATGACACCTTCGGTCAATGCCTGGATCGGGGAGAGGCATATGTGGACTATGCCCGGAAATGGGCGGAATATGAAAAGCCTCAGACAGGACCCGTCCGCCGGGGGATCGGGGTGGCCGCCTTCTGGTACAATACGGCGGTGTGGCCCATTGCGCTGGAGACCTCCTCCTGTCGGATTGTCCTCAATCAGGATGGCTCCGTCCAGGTGCAGACCGGAGAAACCGAGATCGGTCAGGGGGCGGACACCGTGCAGGCCCAGATGGCGGCCCAGGTGCTGGGGATTCCGGTGGAAAAGGTCCATGTGATTTCCTGTCAGGACACCGATGTGACCCCCTTCGGCACCGGAGCCTACGCCTCCCGTCAGACCTATATCGCCGGATTTTCCATCCGGCAGACCGCCGTGCTGCTCAAGGAGCGCATCCTGCGATATGCCCGGGAGCTGACACGAATGGACCCGGAAAATCTGGATATCCGGGAGGGAAAAATCGTCCGGGCAGCCGACGGGCGGGTGTATATGACCCTGGGTGAGCTGGCCACCGAGGCCCTCTACTCCCTCACCCGCTCCCAGCACCTGACGGCGGAGAGCACCTATCAGATCAAGACCAATGCCTACTCCTTCGGCTGCAGCTTTGCGGAGGTGGAGGTGGATATCCCCCTCTGCAAGGTGAAGATCCTGAACCTGGTCAATGTGCACGACTGCGGAAAGGTTATTAATCCCTGTCTGGCAGAGGGTCAGGTTCACGGGGGTATGAGCATGGGCATCGGATACGGCCTGTCGGAAAAGCTCCTCTTCGACCCCAAGACGGGAAAGACCCTGAATAACAACCTGCTGGATTACAAGCTGGGCTCCTTTCTGGATCATCCGGAGCTGGACGCCCTCTTCGTGGAGAATGAGGAGCCAACCAGCGCCTTTGGCACCAAGGCCCTGGGAGAGCCTCCGGTCTGCGCGGTGGCCCCGGCCCTCCGCAATGCCATCTATCAGGCCACCGGGGTGGCCTTTGACGAAATCCCCATCAACCCCCATGTGATGTTCCGGGAGTTCTCCCAGGCCGGGCTGCTGAAAAAGGAGGAAAACCATGTATGATATGAAAGCCCTCTACGAGGCAAAAAGCGTCCCCCATGCCATCCGTCTCTTGCAGGAGCATCCGGAGGCCAAAATCCTGGCGGGAGGCAGCGATGTGCTGGTCCAGATGCGGGAGGGGAAGCTGGCCGGCTGTGAGCTGGTGAGCATCTACGGACTGGATGCGCTGAGAGGGGTGACGATGGAGGAGGATGAGACCCTGCGGATCGGCTCCCTCACCAGTTTTTCCCATGTGGCTCAAGACCCGCTGATCCGGAAGCATCTCCCCGTTCTGGGGCAGGCCGCCGACCAGGTGGGCTCCCCCCAGATTCGGAACATCGGCACCATCGGGGGAAACACCTGCAACGGAGTGACCTCGGCGGACACCGCCTCCACCCTCTTTGCCCTGGATGCCGTCATTGAGCTGACCGGGCCGGAGGGGGTTCGGCATCTGCCCATTCAGCAATTTTATCTGAAGGCCGGCGTGGTGGATCTGCGGCCCGGTGAGCTGCAGACCGGCATCCTGATCCCCAAGGCCTCCTATCACCGCTGCTTTGGGGAGTACATCAAATACGCCATGCGGAACGCCCTGGACATCGCCACTCTGGGCTGCTCCGTCAATGCGGTCCTGACAGAGGACAGGACCGCCTATGAGCGGATTCGCATCGCCTTCGGCGTGGCGGGACCCGTCCCTCTCCGGGCGGTCTCCGCGGAGGCTCTGGGCCGTGGCGGTCCCGTCTGTGAGGAGACGGTGGAGGCGGTTGCCCAAGGGGTGCTGGAGGACATCAACCCCAGAGACAGCTGGCGGGCCAGCAAGGGATTTCGCCTGCATCTGGCCCAGGAGCTGACCCGAAGGGCCCTGCGGAAGTCCACAAAGGAAGCGGGAGGTGTACTGTAATGGGAATCCAATATAAGCAGATCAAATGCACCGTCAATGGGACGGTGCGGGAGACCATGGTAGATGTACGGGCCTCCCTGACCGACCTTCTTCGGAACGATTTCCGGCTCACCGGCGTGAAAAAGGGCTGTGAGGTAGGGGAGTGCGGGGCCTGCAATGTACTCATTGACGGGGAGTGCTTTAACTCCTGCATCTATCTGGCGGTCTGGGCGGATGGGAAGAGCATCCGCACGGTAGAAGGCCTGCAGGGGCCGGAGGGGGAGCTTTCCGATCTTCAGCAGGCCTTTGTGGAGGAGGGGGCGGTCCAGTGCGGGTTCTGCACCCCCGGTGTGTTGATGTCAGCGGCAGAGGTGCTGGAAAGAGGAAAGGAATATACCAGGGAGGAGCTGAGGCGGGAGCTGTCCGGTCATCTCTGTCGGTGTACCGGGTATGAAAAGATCCTGAACGCCGTGGAAAAAACCATGAAAAACCGCCTGGGAAAGGGGTCTGAACAATGACAGCAACCCCCAAACTGATTCGGGGCAATTTAATTTGGAACAAAGAAAAAACCGCTCTGACCACCTGTGAAAGAGGATGGATATACATCGAATCGGGCGTGATCCGGGCAATCCTCTCCCCGGAGGAGGGGGAGACAATCGCCCAAAGGGGGGTGGCGGTGGAGGACTATGGGGAGAGGATTTTGATCCCCGGCCTGGTGGACCTCCATGTCCACGCCCCCCAGTATGCCTTTCGGGGGACCGGGATGGACCTGGAGCTTTTGGACTGGCTGGAGGCCTACACCTTCCCGGAGGAGAGCCGATACGACGATTCCGACTATGGGGAGCGGGCCTATACCCAGTTTGCCGATGGGCTGAAAAACAGTCCCACCACCAGGGCGTGTATTTTTGCTACCATCCATGTGCCTGCCACGCTGCGTCTGATGGAGCTTTTGGAGGAGCGGGGCCTGGGGGCCTATGTGGGCAAGGTAAGCATGGACCGGGACTGCCCGGACAGCCTGCGGGAGACAGAGGGGATCAGCGCCCTTCGGGACTGGCTCACCCGGTGGAAGGAAAGCCCCCTGGTCTGTCCCATCCTCACCCCCCGCTTTGTCCCCAGCTGTACGGAGGAGCTGTTGGAGGGGCTGGGTACCCTGCAAAGAGAATTCCGTCTGCCGGTTCAGTCCCATCTGTCGGAGAATCCGGCGGAGGTGGAGCTGGTCAAAGCCCTGTGCCCGGAGGCGGAAACCTATGGTCACGCCTATGCCCGCCACGGCCTGTTCGGCGGGGAGGGCTGCCCCACCATTATGGCGCACTGTGTGTATTCCTCTCCAAAGGAAATAGAGCTTTTGGAGAAAAATCAGGTCTTTGTGGCCCATTGTCCCCAGTCCAATGCCAATCTGGCATCAGGAATCGCCCCGGTGCGGGAGTATCTCCGCCGGGGGATCCCGGTGGGGCTTGGCACCGATGTGGCGGCGGGCCACAGCCTTTCCATGTTCCGGGCCGTCACCGATGCCATCCAGGTTTCCAAACTCCGGTGGCGGCTGGTGGATCCGAAGCTGCCGCCCCTCTCCTTTCCGGAGGCTCTTTGGCTGGCCACGCGGGGAGGGGGCGCCTTCTTTGGACAGGTGGGCCTTCTGGCACCGGGCTTCGACTGCGATCTTCTGGTGTTGGACGACCATGATCTGCCCGCCCCTCGGAAGCTGAGCCTGGAGGAGCGGCTGGAGCGGCTTTTCTACCTGGGCGGGGATCAAACTGTCTTCGCCAAATATGTGAGGGGAAGACGAGTCAAATAAACCGCGCTCCGGGATACGGAAGAATGGGAGATCATAAAGTGCATCAGGCTGTCGGAAAAGCCAGAGACTTTTTCGACAGCCTTTCGACAGTCTGGGGCTGACAGAGAATCTGTCAGCCCCTCAGCTTGTCAAAAAAGCCTCGCAGAGTTTGCCGCCGCAGCGGTAAATAAAATAGAAATGATTTTCCACGGGGGCGTGTACCTCGTGGAAAATACATATCGGTCTGAGCGTGTGAAATTTGTCCGCATTAGGCGGACAAATTATGCACGGGTCAGACCGCGGCCCTTTGTCGAAAACCTCCGAAGGAGTTTTTCGACAGTCTGTGGGGCTGACAGAGAATCTGTCAGCCCCTTTTGAGTTCGGTTAATCTGTATGAGGGGATGATTCCGCAAAAGCGGTGCCGGGATCACAGGTCTTTTCCCGGAGACGGAAATCAGCCACCATGTCCTTCAGGGCCTGGGACTGGGCGGCCAGCTCCTCACTGGCGGCGGCGCTCTCCTCAGCGGTGGCGGAGTTTGTCTGCACCACGCTGGAGATCTGACCGACCCCCAGAGCGATTTCTCCCATGGCTTCCGACTGAAGGGTGAGGTCGTCCGAGACAAGGTGGATCTGCTCCACCACATTGGAAGCACCCTGGACGGCGGTGTTTAGGGCGAGGGCCGTCTCATTGGCCAGACGCATCCCCTCCCGTACGGCGGAAAGAGAGTTGGAGATCAGGCCGGTGGTGGTTTTGGAGGCCTCCGCGGACTTGCTGGCCAGGTTGCGCACCTCGTCGGCCACGACGGCAAAGCCCTTTCCGGCATTGCCGGCACGGGCGGCCTCCACCGCCGCGTTCAGGGCCAGAATATTGGTCTGGAAGGCAATGTCCTCAATGGTTTTTACAATTTTCTCAATTTCACCGGAGGCATCGTTGATGCGGGCCATGGCGGTCTGCATCTCATCCATCTTCCGGCTGCTGGTCTGCATATGATCCCCCACCACCTTGGCCTCGTCGCTGGCCTGCTGGGCAGTGTCCGACATCTTCTGAATCTGGTCGGTGATCTGCGTGATGGAGGCGGAGAGGCGCTCCACGGACTCGGCCTGTTCTGAGGCACCCTGTGCCAGTGCCTGGGCGCCGGAGGCAACCTGGTCCGAGCCGGCGGAGACCTGATCGGCGGACTGGATAATCCCGGCCATAATGGTGTCCATGCCGTTAATGATGTGGTAGATTGCGTTTTTAATCCGGATGAACTCACCCCGGTATTCCGCGGTGGTTTCCACGGTCAGATTCTTGTTGGCGATGCCCTCCAGCGTCTTGGAGATATCGGTGATGATATCCTCCATGCCCCGGGCTGTTGCGCCAAAGATTTCCACCAGAACTCCGATTTCGTCTTTGGTAATCTCCGGGAGATCCATCTTAAGCTGCCCCTTCATGAGATTGGGGGCCACAGCAGTGAGGGATTTGACCGGTTTCAGCATTCGATTGGCGATGGCAATGCAGATTCCCACAAGGCTCAGAATGCAGAACAGGAAGCCGAAAGTGGTAATGATAATCACCTTGATCTGTTCGTGATCGTACTCCCTCTGAGGAATGCAGCCCAGCACCGTCCAGCCAATCTGATCCAGGTAGCTGACCTTGCCGTAAAAGTCGCTCTGATCCAGTCGGTATTTGATGATGTCACTGTTCTGGTTGGCCTTGAGGATGGACTGAATGTTCTCAGAATAACGGATGGCGCCAATGTTTTGGAGAACGAGAGCGGAATCGGGATGATAGACAATGTTGCCGTCGGAATCATAGACGGTGAGATAGCCGGTCTCTCCCAGCGTAAGTCTGCTGAGGATGTTCTGAATCTCGCTGAGCTGAATATCAGCGCCCACAGCGCCGATGATGCTGCCCTGGGCGCTCACGATGGGGGAGATGGCGGAGACTACCAGCTCGCCGGTGATCGAGTCCTCATAAGCTCCGGTTAAAATCGGCTTACCCGTCTCCATCAGCTGCCGGTACCAGGGCCGCTCCACAATGGAGATGACGGCGGGATCGGAAATCTCACCGGAGGATTGGAGTACCTGATTGTTCTGGAATCCGGCAATCCAGAGGAGCTGAATGTCCGTGCCGTGAATGCGTTTGGCGGTGGAAAGATCCTGAATGACATCGGGGGTATGGACGGACTGCTCAAAACGGAGGGGGACGGGGGCCGTGGTCATCTCCCGGATGAGAAGCTTCACGGAGCCGGACTGGGAAATCATATTTTCACTGAGAAAGATGGTATCAAAATAAGAGATGATCTGGGCTTCCGCGGAGTGGGCCTGATTGGTGATATTGCTGTTCTGCATCCCTTTGACAATGGTGCCGATGCTGTTCTGTAAAATGCCGGAAATCAGCAGAAGAATCACAACGGTTGGGATTAAAATGCCAGCGAGCAGCTTTCCCTTCAACCCAAATCTGTGATCTGACGCGGAGCGGAAGGATTTTTTGCGGTGAGACTGCGCTGTTCTCATGAACGACTATCTCCTTTTCTCAAAATAGTGTGACGGTGGAAACGGGATCGAGAATGGTGGGTGGCATTCCCGCGTAAAATATATCCTCAGGAGAAAAACGCTTCTCCGGATATAAGAGACAGAAATCCTTCATGGGACGAAAATCCTGCAAAGATGCCGTACAGACAGAGCCTTTGCCCGGAAAACCGGGTGTGCATTTGCAACCGGAGCTGACAGCTGCAAAATCTCCTTGGTCCATGCGCATAGATGGGTGGATTCTATTCCATTTTTCGACACATTACTCGGATGAATTTTACCATAAGAATCAAGAGAGATGCAAGTATTTATTCATAAAAATTCGCACAAAAAAGAGGCCCTTTTTTTCAAGAAATTGGAAAGCAAATTCTTTGCAGCTTGAAATTGGTTTATAGATAGACAAATAGAATTGAAAATAGTTTATACCACATACCAATTTATCCCTTTTCGAAACCGGGGAGATGCGGGCAAAACATCCGCTTGTGTATATTGCCGCATATTTCTACAGGCTGAAAAAGGGAGAAAAACAGAGTTTCACATAAAAGCCTATACTTTTATAGGGAAATAGAAAAAGAAGAGGGAACGCTCTCTTTTGACAATAAAAACAGATGTCCTCCGTCTAAAGACGAGGGACATCTGTTTTGATCAAAGCAGCTGTTTTCGGGCCTTGGCGACCTGGATGAGGATGGCGCATTCCATCCGCTTACGAAAGAGTGCGCAGCCGTATTCATAGACCCCCTGAATATGGCCGGTGGCGTGGTAGGCGTTGGCGGCACAGCCCCCGGAGCAGTAGAGTCTGGCCCAGCACTCCCGGCATTCCGGACGGGCCACTGCGTTGCAGAGCCTGAATTCATCCTGGGCGGCGGTGTTTGTGACCCCGTCCCAGATGTTTCCAAGACGATAGCGTTCATCCCCCACGAACTGGTGGCAGGGATAAAGATCACCCCAGGGAGTAACCGCCATATATTCGGTGCCGCTGCCGCAGCCCGCCATTCGCTTGTAGATGCAGGGGCCGCCGGAAAGATCGATCATGTAGTGGTAGAAGGTGATGGGGCGGCCCTCCTCCTCCCGGCGGATCATCTCCTGGGCCAGGTGCTCATACTGCTCAAAAAGCTTGGGCAGGTCCTCTTCGGTGAGGGCGTAGGGATCTCCGGGGGCGCAGACCACAGGCTCCATGGAAAGCTCCGTAAAGCCAAGGTCAGCCATATGAAACAGATCCCTGGTGAAGTCCGTATTGTTGTGGGTATAGGTCCCTCGGATGTAGTAATTTCTGCCGCCCCGCGCGGTGACCAGCTTCTGGAATTGGGGGACGATCCGGTCATAGCTTCCGTTTCCGTTTATGTCCTGCCGAAGTCGGTCATGGGTCTCCTTCCGTCCGTCCAGGCTGAGGACCACATTATGACATTCCCGATTGGCCCACTGAATGACCTCATCGTCCAAAAGGATGCCGTTGGTGGTAAGGGTAAAGCGGAAGTGTTTCCCCCGCTCCTTCTCCACACTTCGGGCATAGGCCACCAGCCTCTTACACAGGTCAAAATTCATAAGAGGCTCGCCGCCGAAGAAGTCTACCTCCAGATTCTGACGGGAGCCGGAGTGGTCCATGAGAAAGTCCAGGGCCTGTTTTCCTGTCTCGTAGTCCATGAGGGCGGCATCCCCGTGGAATTTACCCTGGGCGGCGAAGCAGTATTCACAGTTTAAATTGCAGGTGTGGGCCACATGGAGGCAGAGGGCCTTTACATCGGTGTGCCGGTTTTTAAAGTCGAAGGCCCGATCCGCGAAGAGATCGGGGGCAAAAAGCTTTCCACGGGCCTTTAGCTCCTCCACATCGGAGAGACAGGCACGAATCTCCTCCGGGGTAATCTCCGGATGGCCGGCGTATTTTTCCAGCATTTGCTGGACGATGGAATCGGCGGGGGTGGTCTCATAGAGGGCAATGACATCGTAGGCCAGCTCGTCCACACAGTGGACGCTCCCGCTGCACACATCCAGGACGATGTGATACCCACCCAATTTGTATTGATGTATCATATTCAATCTCCTTGTTCCCACATGGAATGGACTCCGGCTGACAGGGACAAAAAAACGCCGCCCGGCCAGGTGTCGGACGGCGGCTTTTTGCCTGATTACTCAGCGCACTTCTCGCAGGGCTGATTTGCCACACCGCAGCTGGTCTTGCAGGCGGACTGGCAGGAGGTTTGACACTCGCCGCAGCCGCCGTTCTCCACGCTGGCCTTCAGGTCCCGGGTCTCCAGAGTCTGAATTCTCTTCATGAAGGAACACTCCTTTATCACAATTATCTAGCTTATTTTAGCCCGAAAAGTCCGTCCTGTCAAGGCTTTTCCCCGGAACAGACCCGGAGATGCCCGGCCGGGCTTCCGGCGGTGCTTTTCAGGGTGATCCCGGCCCGTTCATAGGCGGAAAAGGCGGAGAGAAGGGCGGGGGAGAGAGCCTCTCCCGGAACCACCAGAGGGATTCCGGGGGGGTAGGCCCAAAGATATTCTCCGGCGATTCGGCCCTGAGC
>JAHHSE010000198.1 GCA_020025395.1 Oscillospiraceae bacterium | reverse complement strand
GTGTTGGGGAAGGATACCATAGTATAGCACAGGAGCTGAGGGAAAGTCTATGGGAGAGCTTCCTTAAAAATCCCCGTCCAGGGTGAGGGAGACCGGGCAGTGGTCACTGCCCAGGATGTCGCTGTGAATCTCCGCCGCTTGAATGCGGGGGGCCAGACGGTTGGAGGTGAGGAAATAGTCGATGCGCCAGCCGGCGTTTTTTGCCCTGGCCTGGAAGCGGTAGCTCCACCAGGAATAGGCTCCCTCCAGATCGGGATGGAGGCGGCGGAAGGTGTCGGTAAAGCCGGCGCTGAGAAGGGTGGAGAACTTCTCCCGCTCCTCGTCGGAAAACCCGGCGTTTTTCCGGTTGCTCTTGGGATTTTTCAGGTCAATCTCCTGATGGGCCACATTCAGGTCCCCGCAGAGGATCACCGGCTTTTTCCGATCCAGCGCGCAGAGATAGGCCCGGAAGGCGTCCTCCCACTCCATTCGATAGGGCAGGCGCTTCAGCCCGTCCTGGGAGTTGGGGGTATAGACCGTGACCAGATAGAAGGGTTCAAATTCCAGGGTGATGGACCGGCCCTCTCCCGTGTGATTGGAATCTCCGATGTCGTAAGAGACCGAGAGAGGGGGAATCCGGGTCAGGACGGCGGTGCCGGAATACCCCTTTTTTTCCGCCGAATTCCAATAATCGGCGTAGCCGGGAAGCTCCAGCTCAACCTGACCCTTCTGCATCTTGGTCTCCTGAAGACAGAAGACATCGGCGTCCAGCGTTTGGAAGGACTCGTAAAACCCTTTGGTGAGACAGGCCCGCAGGCCGTTGACATTCCAGGACACAAATTTCATAGCGGTTCTCCTTTGTTTCAAAATAGGGGATCAGAGATCCCGTGGGGTAAGGTCGCATTTGGAATAGAGGATCTGCTGTTCGCTGTAAAGGCCGGAATAGCCGGAAAGACGATAGGAGACGGCGATTCCAAGGGTCAGAAGGGGGAGGGCGGTGCCGCCGAAAAGCTCACAGGCCAGGAGAATGGAGGTGAGGGGACAGTTGGTCACGCCGCAGAAAAGAGCAGTAAGGCCCAAGGCTCCGCCAAAGGAGGGATCCATCCCCAGGAGGGGGGCGGCGGCACAGCCGAAGGTGGCCCCGGCGGCAAAGGCGGGGACGATCTCGCCCCCACGGAATCCGGCCCCAAGGGTGATGGCGGTAAAAAGGATTTTCAAAAGGAAGTCCCAGGGGGCGGCCCGCCCCTCTTCTATGGCGGAAAAGATGAGATCATTTCCCGCGCCGTTGTAGAGGGGAAAGCCCAGGGGGGAGCCTGAGATCAGACCGATGAGAAGGGTGAGAAGCAGAAGGAGGGTCCCTCCCGCGGCGGCCCGGAGATAGGGTCGGTTGGGAAAGAGACGGGCGTAGAGATTGTGGGAGAGGTGCATCCCCCGGCAAAAGAGGATGGAGACCCCGGCGCAGAGGGCACCCAGCACCAGGACCTGACAAAGGGAGAGGGGGGAGAG
>JAHHSE010000197.1 GCA_020025395.1 Oscillospiraceae bacterium | reverse complement strand
CTTTACGCCACGGTGGGAAACTATCTGACCGAGCATATCAACCGCCAGGGGAGGCCCCATGTCTTCCGTCCGGTGAATCGGCTGGATGCCCCCACCTCCGGTCTGATGGTGGCGGCCTGCCATGCCCACGCCCACCATGTGCTAAAGGGGATGCTCCACACCCCGGACTTTCGAAGGATCTATCTGGCGGCCTGCGCGGGGGTGCCCCACCCCTTGGAGGGTCTTATCGATGTCCCCATTGGAAGATCGGAGGAGTCCTATCTGGCCCGTCAGGCCGACCCGGAGGGCGCCCCTGCCCGGACCCGGTATCAGGTCCTCCGGCAGGAGGGGGGCACCAGCCTGGTCCGGCTGGAGCTGGAGACCGGACGAACCCATCAGATCCGGGTTCACATGGCTCATGTGGGCTGCCCCCTCATCGGGGACTTTCTCTACGGCACGGAGGAGAAGGAGCGGATCGGAAGAACCGCCCTCCATTCGGCGGAGGTCGCCTTCCTCCACCCTGTCACCGGGGAGCGGATGACCTTTGCCGCCCCCCTTCCCCCGGATATGAGGAGGCTCTTTTCCCCTGGGGCCATGGAGGAATTGGACAGGGCCATGGAGGGATTGGACAGGTCTTCCCATTGAACCCGGGGAGGCTTTGTGGTATAGTGGGAGGGCCTATGGCAAATTTGAAAGAGACAGGGAGGATTTGTTTGAAAACCCTGGAAAAAATCGTCATCCCCCTTTTGGAGTGGTATCGGGACAACAAAAGGGACCTGCCCTGGCGGCGGACCCGGGACCCCTACGCCATTCTTCTCTCCGAGGTCATGCTCCAGCAGACCAGGGTGGCGGCGGTGATCGGCTACTATCATCGCTTTCTGGAGGCGGCCCCCACCCCAAAGGCCCTGGCCCGGCTGGAGGAGGATGCCCTCATGAAACTCTGGCAGGGGCTGGGCTACTACAGCCGGGCACGGAACCTCCAAAAGGCGGCCCGGGAGATCACATACGGGCGGGGCGGAGTCTTCCCCTCCACCTATCGGGAGCTTCTCACCCTTTCGGGAGTCGGAGAGTACACCGCCGGGGCGGTGGCCTCCATTGCCTTTGGAGAGCCGGTGGCGGCGGTGGACGGCAATGTGCTTCGGGTCATCACCCGTCTCACCGCCGACGATTCAGACATTACCAGGCCGGATACACGGAGGGCGGTTGCCGCCGAGCTGGAGGCCGTCATGCCTCTGGAGGCCCCCGGTTGCTTTAATCAGGCCCTCATGGAGCTGGGGGCCACGGTCTGCCTCCCCAACGGCGCCCCGCTCTGTGACCGATGCCCCCTGGGAGATCGGTGTGAGGCCAGAAGACGGGAGGATTTTTCCTTCCCGAAAAAGCCGCCCAAAAAGGCCCGGAAACAGGAGGAGCGTCCGGTCTGCCTCCTCTTCCGCGGGGAGAAGGTGGCCCTCCGCCGCCGACCGCCCAGAGGCCTTCTGGCCGGTCTGTACGAATACCCCGACCAGTGGGGCGGGGTGGAGCATGGGGAGCCGGAG
>JAHHSE010000196.1 GCA_020025395.1 Oscillospiraceae bacterium | reverse complement strand
GAAACGACCTGCATATTCTGGGGGACAATTCCCTTACCATCTGCTCCAACCGCGGAGAGATTCTGGCCCAATATGACTACTCCGACCGCTATTTAAAGGAATTTTCCTTGGATGGGCGAGACTTCACCGCCCTCCTTCTGGGAAAATACCGGGCGGGCAGCTCCGCGGATCTGGTGGTGGTGAATGAGAGCGGTGAGGCCGCTCACACCCTTTCCCTCAACGAACAGGTCCTGGCCCTGGCCGCCGCCGGGCGATATCTGGGCGTCCTGACCGCCGACCGTCTGGACATCTATACCCAGGACCTCACCCTTTACAGCACCTTGGAGGGGACCTCCGGTGCCCGGCGTCTCCTCCTCCGGGAGGACGGTTCCGCCCTCCTCATCGGGGACACCGCCTTCCTCTACCTGCCCACCTGACCTGTAAGGAGTGTTATCATGCCATTTTCCATTCTTGACCTGCTGTTTATCGCCGTCTTCGCCCTTTTTGCCTTTCTGGGCGCAAAAAAGGGACTGCTCCTCTCCCTCTGCTCCCTCCTCGCTGTAGTGGTGGCCCTTATCGGCGCCACCTTCCTCTCCGACACCCTCTCCCCTGTCCTGGCCGCCCACTTCGCCCCCTCTCTGGAAGAGTTCCTCTCCCAGCACCTGGACGCTATTCTGGCCGGACAGTCCGGGGAGGAGCAGGGCTTTCTCTGGGTCTTTGTCAATGAGGCCCTCCAGGGAATCGATCCCTCCGCCGCCGAGGATTTCCTCACCCGGCTGGCCTTTCAGGCCACCCGGCTTTTGCTCCGGCCCATCCTCTTCTCCGTTTCCTTTGTGGTGGTCCTGGTCGCCTGGACCCTGCTCAGCCGGGCCTTGGACCTGGTGACCCGGCTGCCGGTACTCCATACCCTCAACTCGGTGGGCGGCCTCCTCTTCGGCGCCGCGGAGGGAACGGTTCTCTATGTGGTGGCCCTCTTCCTCATCCGGGCCTTTCTGCCCGATCTCATCCCTCCGGAATGGGAAAAAGGTTCTCTCCTGCTGAAATACCTCTCTCCCTACGGCCTTTAAATCACCCTTTTTTCATTATTCATAATCAGTTCACAAATGAATGGTACCTTCATATCATTATCTTCATCTCTCAGAATAGGAGAATCAAAATTATGCAGCCAACACTGTGTTCCAGATGCCATAAAAATCTGGCTGTGGTCTTTATCACCAAGCTGGATGGCGAGGAAACCAAAAGCGAAGGCCTTTGTCTCAAGTGCGCCAAGGAGCTTGGGATCAAGCCGGTCACCGACATGATCGACAAGATGGGAATCTCGGACGAGGATTTGGATGGTCTGACCAGCGAAATGCTCACCGCCTTCAATTCGGCGGAGGGCCTGGATGGTCTGCTCCCCCAGTCCGGGGCGGAATCCTCTGAAGACGAGGAGGAGGACGAGGGCCGCACCGCCACCTTCCCCTTCCTCAATAAACTCTTTGGGGGAGGAGACCGCCCCGCCGAACACACCCCGCCTCCCGCGGACCACTCTGCCCCCTCCGGGGAAAAACCCAGGGGAGAC
>JAHHSE010000195.1 GCA_020025395.1 Oscillospiraceae bacterium | reverse complement strand
GTCCAGCCCGCCTCCAGGGTTTCCGCCCGAAACAGGACCCAGGCGAAATTCACCATGAGGAAGGTGAAGACCCGTTTCAGCCAGAGGGGCCAGTCATGGCAAAGGCCCCGAAACTTCTCCAGATAGAGGAGGGAGAAGTTCATAAGGCCCCAGACCAGGAAGGTCCAGTTGGCCCCATGCCAAAGCCCGGTGAGGAGCCAGACCAAAAAGAGGTTGCGGACGGTTTTTCCGGTACGGCTGCCCCCCAGAGGGATGTAGACATATTCCCGAAACCACTGGGAGAGGGAGATGTGCCACCGATGCCAGAATTCGGTGATGGAGGCGGACCAGTAGGGGTAGTTGAAGTTCTCCTGAAAATGAAAGCCGAACATGGAGCCGAGGCCGATGGCCATGTCGGAGTAGCCGGAGAAGTCATAGTAGATCTGCAGGGTATAGCAGAGGCTCCCCAGCCAGGCGAAGGCGGCGGGCAGCTCTCCCAAGCCGAAGGCCCGGTCCGCCAGAATGGCGAGCTGGTTGGAGAGGAGGACCTTTTTGGAAAGGCCGACAAGAAATCGGCTCACACCGGCGGAGAATCCGGCCCAGCTGTCCTCCCGGAGCGCGATCTGCCGGGCCACATCGGAATACCTCACAATGGGTCCGGCGATCAGCTGGGGAAAGAAGGAGATGTAAAGCCCCACATAGAGTACATTGCGCTGGACCCTGGCCTCCCCGCGGGCCACGTCCAGCACATAGCTGAGGGCCTGGAAGGTAAAGAAGGAGATTCCGATGGGCAGCTCGATGCCGGGGATGCGAAACTGAAAGCCCAAAAGGTTCAGATTCTCCAGGACAAAGACCAGGTATTTAAAGACGAAGAGGAGGGCCAGGTTGACGGTGAAGGCCGTCACCGCCACCGGGCGGGTAGACCGGTGGGTGCGGAAGCGCCTGTGGGCCCAGAGTCCCAGGAAGTGATTGACCACGATGGAGAGGAGCATGATGAGGACGAACCATGGCTCTCCCCAGGCGTAGAAGAGGAGAGAACCTGCCAGCAGAAAAAGATTTTGGGCCTTCCGCATTCCCCGAAAGACCAGATGATAGCCAAAAAGCATCACCGGGAGAAAGAGGAGCAGAAAGACGATACTGGAAAACAGCATGGGAGGAACTCCTTTGCTCAAGATGGTTTCAGGTGAGATAGGGGCCCGCGAAGGGGAGCTTGGAGATCAGCCAGGCAGCCGCAAAGGACAGGAGGAAGATCAGGGCGGAGAGGAGGGGAACCGAGAGGATGGGGGAAAAGGAGAGGGTGGTGATGTCCAGGGCCCGCAGGAGCATGATGAAGAGGTCGTGGACCAGATAGATACCGAAGGAGATCCGGGCCGCCCGGCTCACGCCCTGGCGGCGTCCCCTCTCCTCACTGACTCCCAGAACATAACGAAAGAGCAGGAAGACAGCCGCGGCCATGGCGGCCACATTGGGAGTCAGATAACCGTAGAAAAGGTCGTTTAAGGCCCCGTCCTGACGGGAGAGGAGGGCGGTTCCCCAGAGGGTGACAAAGGCCCCCAACCCTCCGAGCAGGTAGAAGATGAACTC
>JAHHSE010000194.1 GCA_020025395.1 Oscillospiraceae bacterium | reverse complement strand
GCGTGTTCACCGGGTCCTGCCAAAACCGCATGAACTGGAAAAAGAGAAAATAGAGGAGAAGACCCATCAGGAGAAACTGCTGGGGAAAAACCTTCTTTTTCATGGTCTGATAGATGTTTTCCACCTGGGTCACAGGATCGGTCTCAATGGGGACGGCGTCAGGGCGCTCTGTGCAGAAGATCTGCATGGCGTCCCAGCGGGCCACCAGGCGCCAGCCATCCTGAAGGCAGAAATCCTCCTTAATCAGCTGCCCCTCCGGTGGGGTGGGATCCAGCTGGGAGGCGCTGGGGAAATAGGTCACGGCAAAGCGGAGGGACTGGGGGGGAACCTTCCGATAGACCCAGAACAGTCCCCCCGGTGTTTCCAGCATCCAGCCCCGGGCGGCCATCTGTTCCAGCTGCTTCTCCACGGACCTCTGATCGTAAAAGGAAAACGTCACAAGACGGCGCCTGGTCTTCTTCATGAGGGTGCCTCCTTTCCAAATATCCGTTGATAATCATGCGCCTGACACCGGATCCGCTCATATTCCCGGTCCAGCATCTGCCGCCCTTTGTCTGTGATGAGATAGCTTCGCCGGCGGCCCTCCGCCCTGGTCTCCCGGATGACCCCCTCCGCCCGGAACTGCTCCAGCAGATCGTACAGGGTGCCGGAGCCAATGGTCACCCGGCCTTCCGTCATTTTACGGACCATCTCCAGAATCTCCACTCCTCCGCACTCCTGATGGAGGCAGAGGAGGAGGTAAAACATCTGCTCGGTCAGGGTCTTGAACTTCTCTCTCGGCATCTTCTCACCCCTAAGTCTCGATCATCGAGTTTTCTTGAGGTTATTATATCTCGAATATCGAGAATGTCAAGTCCCTATTTCCCGAGGGGCTGTTTTTGTTTGTATGAGGTGTCTCGACTCTTGCCTTCTCTTATGGTATACTGAGAAAAACAGAAGGTTCACGGGAGGAAATCGGTTTGGGCGGACAGGCGGAAAACAGGAGACAGATTTGTGTGGGGCTGCTGGCCCATGTGGATGCGGGGAAGACCACCCTCTCGGAGGCCCTGCTCTATGAGGGGGGACAGCTGAGGACCCTGGGACGAGTGGATCATCAGGATGCCTTTCTGGACACCGATCCCTTGGAGCGGGAGCGGGGAATCACCATTTTCGCCAAGCAGGCCATCCTCCCCATGGAGGAGGCGGACCTCACTCTGCTGGACACGCCGGGGCATGTGGATTTTTCCGGGGAGACCGAGCAGACCCTGCGGGTGCTGGACTGTGCCATCCTGGTCATCAGTGGTACGGATGGAATCCAGGGACATACGGTGACCCTGTGGAGGCTGTTGGAGCGGTATCAGGTCCCCGTCTTTCTCTTCATCAATAAGATGGACCTGGCAGGAGCGGACAGGGCCGCCCTGTGGAAGGAGCTGAAAGGGAGGCTGGAGGACGGCTGCATCGACTTCGGAGGGGATCGGGTCCAATGGATGGAAAATGTGGCGGAGCGGGATGAGGCCGTTCTGGACCATTATCTGGAGCAGGGGACGGTGGAGGATTCGGAAGTGACCCGGCTGGTGGGGGAGCGGAAGCTTTTCCCCTGCTTTTTTGGCTCGGCCCTGAAGTTGGAGGGG
>JAHHSE010000193.1 GCA_020025395.1 Oscillospiraceae bacterium | reverse complement strand
AAGACTAATCTGGTAATCGTGGAGTCGCCTGCCAAAGCAAAGACCATTGGAAAATATCTGGGCCCCGGATTTGAAGTGAAGGCCTCCATGGGCCATGTCCGCGATCTGCCAAAAAGCAAGATAGGGGTGGATGTGGAGCATGGGTTTGCGCCGGATTATCAGCCCATCAAGGGAAAAGAGGAAATTATCTCTGATCTGAAAAAGGCCGCAAAAAAGAGCGAGGCCGTCTACCTCGCCACCGACCCCGACCGGGAGGGGGAGGCCATCTCCTGGCACCTTAAAGAGCTTTTACAGCTCTCAGACGAAAAGACCTATCGGGTGACCTTCAACGAGATCACAAAAAAGGTCATCAATGAAGCCATCGCCGCCCCCCGTCCTCTGGACATGGATCTGGTGGACGCTCAGCAGGCCCGACGGGTTCTGGACCGGATTGTGGGCTATCAGCTCTCCCCCCTCCTGTGGAAAAAGATCCGCCGGGGGCTGTCTGCGGGACGGGTCCAGTCTGTGGCCACCCGTCTGGTCTGTGAGCGGGAGGAGGAAATTCGGAACTTTGTCCCCCAGGAATATTGGAGCCTGACCGCCAAGCTGGATCGGATCGCCCCCAATCTGGGGTCCTTCACCGCTCAGTTCTATGGTCGGGAGAAGAAAATGGAGCTTCATACCGAGGCTCAGGTCCAGGAGGTGGCGGAGGCCATCAAAGGGGACACCTTTACCGTCTTCTCGGTGAAGCGGACGGATAAGATCCGTAATCCGTCTCCGCCCTTTACCACCTCCACCCTCCAGCAGGAGGCCTCCCGCAAGCTGAATATGACCCCCAGACGGACCATGTCCATCGCCCAGCAGCTCTATGAAGGAGTGGATGTGGCGGGAGAGGGCACCATCGGTCTTATCACCTACATGAGAACCGACTCCCTCCGTCTCTCGGATGAGGCCACCGCGGCTGCCCAGAAGTTCATTGTCAGCCGATACGGGGCCGCCTATCATCCGGGGAAGGCCAGACAGTATAAGACCAAGGCCGGGGCGCAGGATGCCCACGAGGCCATCCGTCCCTCTGATGTGAATCTGACCCCGGAGGACCTGAAAAAGGATCTCACCGGGGAGCAGTACCGCCTGTACAAACTGATCTGGAGCCGTTTTCTGGCCTGTCAGATGTCTGCGGCGGTCTATGACAATGTGGCCATTGACCTCCAGTCGGCAGGCTACCATTTCCGGGCCAACCACTCCTCCATCAAATTCTCGGGATACACGGCGGTCTATGTGGAGGGCAAGGACGAGGAGGAGGAGGAAAACCAGTCCCCCCTCCCCGATCTGAAGGAGGGGGAGGCCCTCACCCTGGCGGATCTGAAGCAGGAGCAGCACTTTACCCAGCCCACCCCCCGATATACCGAGGCCAGTCTGATCAAATCCCTGGAGGAAAAGGGAATCGGACGGCCCTCCACCTACGCCCCCACCATCTCCACCATTCTGGACCGGGAATATGTGGTGAAGGAGGGGAAATACCTCCGCACCACCCCCCTGGGAGAGGTGGTCACCGGCCTTATGAAGGATAAATTCACCGACATCGTGGACCCCGCCTTTACCGCCAACATGGAGGCCCGGCTGGATCAGATCGAGTCTGGGGATGCCAACTGGAAGACGGTCCTGCAG
>JAHHSE010000192.1 GCA_020025395.1 Oscillospiraceae bacterium | reverse complement strand
GCCGGTGGGTGGGATAGGTGCAGATCAGCAGGATTTCCAGCAGGATCAGACCCACATGAACCCAGAGCACCAGCTCCACCCCCAGACGGGCGGTGAGAACGCCCAGGATGGCGCAGCAGGTGGCGTAGGAGAGGGAGCCGATCCCGCGGCCCAGGCTGTATCGAATGGGGACCCCGTCATTGATGAACTGGATGGCCATGGAATCGATAAGGGGGTAGGAGGAGAGCTCGAAGGCCCCCATCAGGGCGAAGATGACCAGAGTGCCCCCCAGCCCCAGGGGGAGGAAGAGGGGGAGGCTGACCAGAAGGGAGACCCCCAGAGAGAGGGCGATCACCCGCTTTAAGGGAACTTCCGGATGGCGGTCCGCATAGAGGCCCAGGATGGGCTGGGAGAGGATCCCGGTGAGACAGCGGATGGCCAGAGTCATGCCAACCTCCCGGTTGGAAAAGCCCCGGCTGAGCAGGAGGGAGGCCTGATAGGCGCAGATAGAGCCATACATGGCCCAGAATCCCGCCTGGAGGATCATATATTGGATGTCGAGGCGGCGCGTGGAAGGCTGATTCATGAGTGGACCTCCGTTTCTGTCACGGGGAATGGGAAGGGTTCGCCGGGGACGGGCTTAAAGTGCCCGTCCAAAAGGAGAGGGGGCTTTCGATGAGGGGGCCGGCTCTGATCGGGGTCATAGAAGAAGTCGAACATGGAATCGAGACGAAGGGTACCGGGGGAGTAGAGCATGACCACCATATCCGCCTCCACCCATTGGATGTACTCCATGAGATCATCGTGGAAGAACCGGAGATCGATGGTGATCACCTCCCCGCAGCCCAGGGCCATAAAGGGGGCAAAGGGGCAGGCGAAGGAGTCCCGCAGGAGGACGATCCTGGGTCCCTCCGGATTGTTCAGATTATACATTCGGGCAAAGGGATAGTCTCCCCCGGAATAGTAGGTATAGGGGTTGGTCTCATAGAGGTCCCCCCTTTTCAGACGGTCGGGAAAGAGGAGGGAGGCGGCGAAGGGCCCGGTGCGGTCCAGCTGCTGGAAGGGGACCTGATAGCGGAAGAGGGTGGGCCAGTCGGGGAGCCAGGCGGTGAAGTCGTCTATCCCGGCGTAAAGGCTCCCCACACGCTTGCCCTGACTGCCCAAAAAGAGGTCTTGATAGGTCTTGAAGGTATAGGCCTCCCAATCATAGGAGCGGGGATCCAGGGTGAGGTCAAACGCCTCCTCCAGGGTCTGGGCAACGGCCTGCCAGCCCAGGAAGGCCCCTTCCGGGGTCCAGTGGTGATCGGTGGCGAAGAAGAGAGAGCCGTATTGCCCGGTTTCCGCCAGCACGGGGCGGAGGTCCAGATAGGGGACCTGCGCCTCTTGAAGGGTGTGGGCCTGGACATTGACATAGGCATCTCCATAGTCGGTCAGGCCCCGGGGGAGGGTCCCCTCTCCGTCATAGTAGATCTTCTGAGGAGCCTGGACATAGAGGAGGGGGATGTCCAGCTCCTCTTTCAGGGTATCCCGGAGTCGGACCACCTGGGCGGCTTTTTCCACCGGGTCCCGATAGATCCGATTCAGGTCCAGGAAGGAGAGAGAGCCGTTGGAGAGACGGACGACCGTATATTGGGGGTCCCGGTCCTCCATGACCCGACGGCCCTGAAGGCGCTGAAAAAGGCCGTAGGCCTCAATGAAGATGTGGTCCCGGTCCAGGACATCCGTCAGGCCTTTCTCCACTTGAGCGGTGGCGGCCATGGG
>JAHHSE010000191.1 GCA_020025395.1 Oscillospiraceae bacterium | reverse complement strand
TGGGGGCCGCCTTTCTCCGTTCCCCCCTCTCCCGCCCTGTGATCGGCCCCTACATCAAACGCAATCACATCCCCATGGAGGACTATGTCCCCGCCTCCTACTCCTCCTTCCGAGACTTCTTCCTCCGGGAGAAAAAGGTCCTCTCCACGGACCCTCACCCGCTCCACCTCATCAGTCCCTGCGACGGCTGGCTCAGCGCCTACCCCATCCAGGAGGACAGCAGCTTCTCCATCAAAGGCTCCCACTACCGCCTCCGGGACCTTCTCCGGGACCCGATTCTGGCCCCTCGTTACCACGGAGGCCTCTGCCTCATTTTTCGGCTCTGCGCCTCGGACTACCATCACTACTGCTATGTGGATGAGGGGACCCTGGAAGAATCCCACTACCTGGAAGGGGAGCTTCACAGTGTTCAGCCCATCGCCTGCGAGACTTACCCGGTCTACACCCTGAACCGCCGGGTCTGGAGCCTCCTCCAAACCCGGCACTTCGGCCCGGTGGTCCAAACCGAGATCGGAGCCCTCATCGTGGGCGGGATTGTGAACCACCCGCTGAAGGGCAGCTTTCACAAGGGACAGAAAAAGGGACACTTCGACCTCTCCGGCTCCACCATCACCCTCCTCTTTGAAAAAGACCGGGTCGCCCTTCTCCCCCAGCTGGAGGCCGCCCTCTCCACCCAGGAAGAGGTCCGTGTGACCTACGGAATGTGGATCGGCCAACCTAAACTACCAGGGAGATTTGATTCATGAAACCCAAAACGAACCTTCCCCCCCTATCCCACTGGCTCCCCTCCTATATTCGCCTCCCCCTTATCGTCACGGTTCTCTGGAACTCCCTGGTCTACTACGGGGCCAGGCTCATTGCCCAGGACTGGCCCCACGCCATCTGGGAGCTGCCCCTGGACGGGAAAATCCCCTTCCTCCCCTGGACAGCCTCCATCTACTACGCCAGCTTCCTCTTCTGGACCGTGAACTACATCCTCTGCGCCCGTTCCTCCAAGGCCCGGGCCTACCGATTCCTCAGCGCCGACTTTTTGGCCAAGGGACTCTGCTTTCTCCTCTTCCTCCTTTTTCCCACCACCAATCTCCGTCCCGTGGTGGAGGAGGGAGGCTTCTGGAACGGGGTAATGCGTCTGCTCTATCAGTCCGATGCCGCCGACAACCTCTTTCCCTCCATCCACTGTCTGTCCAGCTGGTTCAGCTACATCGGCCTTCGGGACCGGGAGGATATTCCCCTCTGGTACCGCCGTTTCTCCCTCCTCGCGGCCTTTGCCATCTTCCTCTCCACCCTCACCACCAAACAGCATGTGATTGTGGATGTGCTGGGCGGAGTCCTGCTGGCCCAGCTCTGCTACCTGGTCACCGACCGGATCGGCTTTTCCGGATTTTACGCGCGAATCTTTGACCGTCTTCCAAAAAAGGATCCGCCGCACCCGTTGTAAATCTGCTGTTCTTACCCGGTGCATACAGGAGTCGGGAGGAAGCCCCCTCTCAAACCTTCCCACCTTCCCTGTTTGCCCGGGTCTCCATGTAAAATTCCGAATTTTTATTGACAAACCTCCTTCCCCTATGGTAAAATTCCACCGATCCCAATTGGAAAGAGTCTTTCCAAAGCAAATGCGACCGCCATATCCTCCCATGATATGGCTAAGGCCATACGGACAGCCGGGTCGAATGCCGAAAACCGTGAACATACGGTTGGCAACTTCTGTTGCCTTATTGATTGAGTTAGAAGCTCAGTTTTATAAGTTGGTT
>JAHHSE010000190.1 GCA_020025395.1 Oscillospiraceae bacterium | reverse complement strand
GATTTCCCTTCCCCTGACCGAGGGGGCCTTGGCCGCCATGCGCCATGTGGTCTACGGGGAACCCAGGCGGCTGCTCTCCTTTCGGCTGGACCCGGCTTCCCAAGCGTGCTTTTCCCAGGTGTGTGAGGCCTTTCTGGTCACGCAGCTGGAGCGGGGCTTTCACACCCTGGACTTCTATAAGCAGCTGAAGGGGACAGGAGAGGGGCCGTAAAAGCAGAAGAGCTCCGCTGACAGGCAGAGCCGCGGGGACAGGGAGGAAGAGGGGAATACAAGGCCCTAGGCTGCCGAAAAAGTCGGCCGCGGTTTTGTCAGATTCATTCATGCCGAGTTCTTCCAAAATCGGGAGACCGCTTCGCCTTGCTCCCTTCCGCCGAAAGGATGTTTTTCTTGTTGCCAAGCCGGAGAAGATATTGTATAATGATAAACGCCTGTTTCGTTTCCTTGCGGATTCGGGACAAGGCCGCGCTAGTCGGGGAGTCAGCGGTGCCCTGCACCTGCAATCCGCTATAGCAGGGGCGAATTCCGGCCCCCGGACGTGCGCTGTGTTGTCTGACCCAAATAAGCGGCGATGAGGAATTGGTCCCGCGCAAGGTGAACCTGTGAACCATGTCAGGCGGGGAACCGAGCAGCATTAAGCGGGAGCTCATCTGTGCCGCGGGGAAGCCGTTTCCGAGCCGGCTGTTTGGGTAACGGACATAGTGTACGCTCCAAAGGTCGGTGCGCGGCCTTGTCCTGTATCCGGGGGAGACGAACTTTTTCTTTTTGAGGTGGTAGGATGTACCAGGCCCTATATCGAAAATGGCGATCCAAAACCTTTGATGAGGTGGTGGGGCAGACCCATATTACGGAAACGCTGAAGCGTCAGGTAGCCTCCGGACGCCTTTCTCACGCCTATCTCTTTACCGGCACACGGGGGACCGGAAAAACCTCCTGCGCCAAAATTTTGGCCAGAGCGGTGAACTGTGACCACCCCGTGGAGGGAAATCCCTGCAATCAATGTCCCTCCTGCCTGGGAATCGAAAGCGGGGCCATTTTGGATGTCCTGGAGGTGGATGCCGCCTCCAACAGCGGGGTGGACCAGGTTCGTGCCCTGCGGGATGAGGCGGTCTACACTCCCGCCGCCGTGCGGAAAAGGGTTTATATTGTGGATGAGGTCCATATGCTGTCTCCGGCGGCCTTCAACGCCCTGTTAAAGATTTTGGAGGAGCCGCCGGAGCATCTTATGTTCATTCTGGCCACCACCGAGCTTCACAAGGTCCCCTCCACCATTAAATCCAGATGCCAGCAGTTTGCCTTCAAACGGATCCTTCCCGGAGACATTGCCGCCCACCTCTCCCGGGTGGCGGAGGCGGAGGGGATTGAGCTGACCCCCGAGGCGGCCGCCCTCCTGTCCCGGCTGGCGGACGGAGGGATGCGGGATGCCATGAGCCTGCTGGACCAGTGTTCCGGCCTGAGGGCAAGGGTGGATGAGGAGGAGGTCCTCTCGGTTCTGGGTCTGGCGGGCAATCTGGAGACCGCCAGGCTGATGGAGCAGCTGGCGGCGGGAGACGCCTCCGGAGGCCTGGAGACCCTAAGCCGCCTCTATGCAAACGGGAAAAAGGTGGATGCCCTTCTGGGGGAGCTGGCGGGGCTGGCCCGGGACCTGCTCATTCGGAAAACGGCCCCAACCTCCGGGGATGCTCTGATGACAGGGGGCTATGACGAGGGGACCATGCGCCGCCTGTCCCAGGGGCTTTCCGCCCCCCGGCTGGTAGGGATGCTCTCTCTGCTTCAGCAGACCTCCGCCGAG
>JAHHSE010000019.1 GCA_020025395.1 Oscillospiraceae bacterium | reverse complement strand
GGTCTATGCGTCCAAAATTCTGGGAACCCCCCTCCATGGGACTACCCCCGGAATCGACTTTGCCGGGGGACTCATGAAGCGGATGGGGGAGGAGAACAGGAAACTCTACCTTTTGGGGGCCAAGCCGGGGGTGGCGGAGCTGGCAGGCGGGAGACTGGAGCGGGCTTATCCCGGTCTTCAGGTCTGCGGGACCCATGACGGCTATTTCAAAGAGGAGGAGAGCGCGGCTCTGGCCGCCTCCATCCGGGAGACGGGGGCCGACGCGGTCTTCGTCTGTCTGGGAGCGCCCAAGCAGGAGCGGTGGATGGCGGCCCATGGGGCCGAGACAGGGGCCGGCCTTCTGGCGGGCCTGGGAGGCAGTCTGGATGTGTTTGCCGGAGTGGTGGAACGGGCCCCGGCCCGGTGGCAGAAGCTGGGGCTTGAGTGGCTCTACCGTCTGTGCAGGGAGCCTTGGCGGTTTAAGCGGATGATCCGCCTGCCTCTGGTCCTCTGGTATGCGCTGCTGGCCCGGCTGGGAGGGAGGAAAAATGGGTAAACTCATTGTGTTTGAAGGGACCGACGGATCGGGCAAGTCCACCCAGTTCCGCCTCCTCTGCCAAAGGCTGGAGGCGGAGAACATTCCCTTTCAAAGGCTGGTTTTCCCCCAGTACAGCGAGCCCTCCTCCGCCCTCATTCGGATGTATCTGGGAGGGGAGTTCGGCACCCGTCCCTCGGATGTGAACCCCTATGCGGCCTCCGCCTTCTATGCGGTGGATCGGTATGCCTCCTGGAAACGGGTGTGGGGGACATATTATGAGCAGGGAGGACTGATCCTGGCCGACCGCTATGTTACCTCCAACGCGGTGCATCAGGCATCCAAGCTGCCTTTGGAGGAGCGGGAGGCCTTTTTTGCCTGGCTGCTGGATTTTGAATGTGACAGGCTGGGTCTTCCGAAGCCGGATCTGGTCCTCTATCTGAATATGCCCACCCAACAGGCGCTGGAGATGCTCCGAAGCCGGGAGAGGGCCACCCGGACCCGGGGGGACATCCATGAAGTGGATGCGGCGTATTTAAAGCGCTGCGGAGAGACCGCCCGTCAGGCCGCCCGGTATTACGGATGGGAGACCATCCCCTGTACGAACGGAGAGGGCAGGGTCCGCTCTATGGAAGAGATTGGAACAGAAATTTGGGCAAAGGTGGCCCGGGAGGTATAAAAAATGATTTATATGCTGCTTGCCAACGGATTTGAGGAGTCGGAAGCCGTGGTTCCCTGCGATATTCTGCGCCGGGGTCAGGCGGAGGTCAAGCTGGTGGGTGTGGGGGGAAAAACCGTCATCGGTGCCCACGAAATTGCCATGCTTGCCGACCTGACCATAGAAGAGGTGGACCCCCGGACGGCGGAGATGGTCATTCTCCCCGGAGGACTTCAGGGGGTGGAGAACATCCGGGCCAGCGCCCCCGCCATGGCTCTGCTGAATACCTGCTGGAAAGAGGGAAGGGGCCTGTCCGCCATCTGCGCGGCCCCCACGATCTTTGGGGAAATGGGCATTCTGGAGGGGAAGGACGCGGTCTGCTACCCCGGTATGGAGGGAGAGCTGAAGGGAGCCAACCATCGAAAAGGGGATCAGGTGGCGGTTTCCGGAAGGGTCATTACCGGTGAGGGCCCCGGCTCCGCCTATGAATTTGGCTTTGCCCTCCTGGAGGCGGTGAAGGGAAAGGCCGCCATGGAGCGTGTGAAGGATGCCATGTATTTCCGTTATTGAGCAAAAGAAGGCCCTCCGTCAAGCGGTGAGAAAGCGGGCAGCCTCCCTCTCCCCCCGGGAGCGGGAGGCCCAGGAGAAGGCGCTGTTTAAAGCCTTTCTCGCCCTGGACCCCATTCGGAGGGCCAGGACCATCCTCCTGTTCTGGGGGGTGGGCAGTGAGATGAATACCGTGGGCCTCATCAGCGCCCTTTTGGCCTCCGGAAAACAGGTGGCCCTGCCCCGGTGTCTGCCCGGGGGAGAGCTGGAGGCAAGGCGCTACCGAGGGGGGCGCCTTCTCCGAGGACCTGCCAACATCCCGGAGCCGGGGGAGGACTGCCGGCGTTTGGAGAAAGAGGAGCTGGACGCCGTTTTGGTCCCCGCCCTCTGCTATGACAGGGAGCGCTACCGTCTGGGCCAGGGGGGAGGCTATTACGACCGCTTCCTGGCGGACTATGAGGGGCTGACGGTCGGTCTGTGCTTTCGGGAGCTGCTCCAGGAGCGGGTCCCGCGGGAACCCCATGACCTGCCGGTGAAGATTCTGCTCAAAATAGACGAGGCGCCGGAGACGGCGGAGGAACCACCGTCCCCCGGCGCCGCCGAAGGGGAATCTGCTAAGTAGGGAAGGGCCGGTCAGCAGGGGTCCGTGTCGCAGCCGCCGCAGTCATTGCAGCCGCCGCAGTTACAGCCGCAGGAATTGCCGCAGCCGCAGCAGCATATCAGGATCAGAATCAGAAGAATCCACAGGCAGCCATTTCCGCCGAAGCCGTTATTCATACACATTGGTTTCTCACCTCACTTGATTGCCGACTAAGCTATCCTATGCGGCCGGGAGCTGGGGAGTGCAGGAACCGAAAAAGATTAGGAGAACATGATCTATGGACGAAAAGAACAGGAAGAGAGCGCCCGGAAGGGAGGAGTCTGAGGGGAGCAGGGTCGCCCGGCGGCCCGTAAAAAAGAAGAAAAAGATGACGGCCTTTGGGGTCCTGCTCTATCTCACCTTTGTCATCGGAGTCTCCGCCATTCTGGCCACCCTGGGCTGGATCTGGGCCAACGATATCTTTGCCCTCAACAAGGAACCCCACTCCGCCGTAGTCACCCTTCCGGAAGAGATCTTTACCACCAAAGAGGTGAAAACAGAGAGGGAGGACGGGTCCGGAACGGAGGTCAAAAAGGTCTCCTACGCGGATATGGACTATGTGGTGGATCTTCTGAAAAAAGAGGGGATTATTGAGCATAAATTGATTTTCCGCCTCTACGCGGCGGTCTCCAACGCGGATCAAAAGCTCACCCCCGGCACCTATGAGCTGGACACCGATATGGACTATCGGGCCATCGTCATCAACATGGGTCTGCGCTCCTCCAGCCGAATGACCGTCAAAGTCACCATCCCGGAGGGCTATACCATGAAGCAGATCTTCGAGCTGCTGGAGGAGAAGAGGGTCTCCACCGTGGAGAAGCTCTCCAGCCAGGCCGCCAACTATGACTACCGATTCTCCTTCCTGGAAAACATTCCTCTGGGGGACCCCAAACGGCTGGAGGGCTATCTCTTCCCGGACACCTATGAGTTCTATCTGGGAGAGGATCCCAAGACCATCCTGAACAAGATGCTGGTGAACTTTGACAACCGCCTCACGGAGGAGCTGCGGGCGGACATTGAGAAGCGGGGGCTTACCATCCACGACATCGTGGTGATCGCCTCCATGATCGAAAAGGAAACCGACGGAGAGGATCAGAAGAAGATCGCCTCGGTGATCTTTAACCGCCTGAATTCCGACAAGACAGGCGGAAAGCTGGAGATTGACGCCACCATCCAGTACGCTCTGCCCGAACGGAAGGAAAAGCTGAGTCTGGAGGATCTGAAAATCGACAGCCCCTACAACACCTACCTGTATCCGGGTCTTCCGGCGGGACCCATCGCAAATCCCGGCATGGCCGCCATTCGAGGGGCCGTTTACCCCGAGAAGAGCAAAAATTTCTGGTATATTCTGGGGGATGATAAGGTTCATCACTTCTTTAGCAGCTACGACAGCTTTATCCAGTATAAAAACAGCTTGAATTGACCACTGGAGACGGAGGAGGCCTCTGCGACCGGAAGGACTTGAGAGGGGCAAGCGCCTTCTTGAGGATGGAAGCAGGGTCTCCTCCATTTTTTAGGAGGCGGGATTACCATGAGAGAGAGGAAAATCGAACTTCTGGCCCCGGCAGGAGACCCGGAGCGGCTTTTTATGGCAGTGGCCTATGGGGCGGACGCGGTCTATCTGGCGGGAGGACAGTTTGGAATGCGGGCCTTCGCCGGAAACTTTGAGGAAAAGGAGATGGCGGAGGCCATTGCGCACTGTCATCGGAAAAAAGTGGCAGTCCATGTGACCTGCAATACCATGCCGCGAAACAAGGAGGCCCAGCGCATCCCGGCCTTTCTGGAAAAGCTGGAAGCCATGGGGGCGGATGCGGTGATCACGGCGGATCTGGGTGTCTTTGAAATGGCAAAGCGCTATGCCCCCCATGTGAGACGGCATATGTCCACCCAGGCCGGGGTGACCAATTACGCCGCCGCCCAGTCCTGGTATGACCTGGGGGCCGACCGTGTGATCCTGGCCAGAGAGCTTTCTCTGGAGGAGATCGCCGAGATTCGGGCCAGGGTCTCCAGAGAGCTGGAGCTGGAGGTCTTTGTCCACGGGTCCATGTGTGTCAGCTATTCGGGGCGGTGCGTCATCTCCAACTACATGACAGGCCGGGACGCCTCCCGCGGGGCCTGCGCCCAGCCCTGCCGATACTCGTATGCCCTGGTGGAGGAAAAGCGGCCGGGAGAGTATTTTCCTGTGGTGGAGGACGAGAAGGGGACCTATCTCTTTAACTCCAAGGATATGTGTATGCTGGAGCATCTGCCTGACCTGCTGGCCGCCGGGGTGGATTCCATCAAGATCGAGGGGCGGGCCAAAAGCGCCTACTATGCCGCCACCGTGACCAACGCCTACCGCCATGGGCTGGATGCCGCTCTGGAGGGCAGACCGCTGGAATCCATCTGGCGGGAGGAGGTGGACAAAACCAGCCACCGTCCCTTCTCCACCGGCTTCTTTTATGGGGACCCGGAGCAGTACATCGGAAACAGCCGCTATGTGCGGGACTGGCAGGTGGTCGCCTTGGTGGAGGACTGTGATCAGGAGGGCGGCGCCCTCCTCTCCCTGCGGAACAAGATCACAAGGGGGGAGGTCCTGGAGCTTGTGGGACCGGGTGTGGACCCTGTCTCCTTTGCTGTGGGGGAGATGGAGGACCAGGAGGGCTTTCCGCTCATGGAGGCCCGTGTGCCCCAGATGAAATTCCGAACCAGACTTCCCCGCCATGCCCCCGCCCTTTCCATCCTTCGGGCCAGGCGGGAGCATTCCTGAGAGAGGATACCCTCATCCCCCTGCCGGACAAGGGGTACGAGGCATTCGGTTCGGGGCGGGCCTCCCCGCCTTCCGCTCCCCGGCTGCCGTAAGAAGATTCTCAGACAAATCGATGCACCCCATTGGTTAGACGGGATATCATGCCGTCTAACCAATGGGGTGCAGTTTTTTGGGGCGTTATGGTATGGGTCTGTTATGCGCTGTGATGGAGGAGCCAGTTTGCGGCGCAGCCGGCCAGGATCGCCGCCCCCAGCGGGAGGACCTCCTCGTTAAAGACAATGGCGGGATGGTGGGAGCCGGCCTGGTGATAGACCGCCTCCGGCCCTCCCGCGCCGATCCCCATAAAGACCGAGGGAACCCGCTGGGTCACCTCGGCAAAGTCCTCACTGCCCATCTGCCGGGGAAGCTCTTCCAGAGCGGCGATCTCCCCGGCGTAGCCCGCCAGCTCGGCGGCCAGCGCAGGCTGGTTGTGGAGAGAGGCCACACCCGCCAAAAACTCCACCTGACAGGCGGCCCGGAAGGCGGCGGCGATCCCCTCACAGATCTGGATCAGGCGTTCCCTGGCAAAGGCCCGGTTGTGGTTGGAAAAGGCCCGGATGCTCCCTGTGAGCTGGGCGGATTCCGGGATGGAGTTGTGGAGGGTCCCGGCGTGGAGGGTGCAGACCGTGAGAACCAGGGGATCCTGGGGGTCAACCTCTCTGGCGTTAATCTCCTGAAGGGCCAAAAGAATGTGAGCGGCAATGCTCACAGGGTCCACGGCGTTTTGTGGAATGGCCCCATGGCCGGCCTTGCCGGTGACGGTAATGCGGAAGCTGTCGGAAGAGGCCAGAGCAGGCCCCTGTCTCCAGGCCAGAGTCCCCACATGCATGGGGCCGGGGAAGACATGGAGGGCCATGGCGGCATCCACTTTGGGATGTTCCAGAATCCCGGCCTCCACCATAGCCATAGCGCCCTGAAGGGTCTCCTCTCCGGGCTGGAACATGAGCTTGACCTGACCGGGGAGCTCCTCCTCATGGGCCTTCAGGAGACGGGCGGCCCCCAGAAGCATGGAGGTGTGAATGTCATGTCCGCAGGTGTGGGCCCGGTCCCCTGCGGCGGAAAAAGGAAGACCGCTGGCCTCCGTCATCCCAAGGGCGTCCATATCACCCCGGAGAAGAAAAACCGGCCCCCCCTCCCGGCCAACGGCCGCCGTGATTCCCCCGGCCAGACGGGTGGGGGTGAGACCCAGCTTCTCCAGCTCCTGACAGACAAAGGCGGTGGTTTTCGGCAGGTCCATCCCCAGTTCCGGGATCTGATGGAGAGATCGGCGGCAGAGGATCAGACGCTCCTTCTGAGCCAGGGCCTCCTCATAGAGGGCTTTCATTTCCAGCATCATAAACTCCTTCCGGCCGTGGGACGGCCTTTTTTATGGATATATTTTACGCAAAATTCATGCCAACACAGAGGAGAGGGGGGAAAAATCCTCTATCCATTGATATGGCTGGGGATATGGCTGGGAATTGGAGGATTTTTTCTCTTGACAGGGGAAAAGAACATATGACATAATGGCGGGGAAAATGGTGAAATAGGAGAAAAGGGGTAGAAAGGATGTCTAAGCAACTGGCCATACTCACCTGGGATTCTGATTCGGTATCCCTCTACGCCAAACAGGTGCGGGCGTTTTTGGGGGAGGATGTGGAGATTCGGACCTACAGCGTCCAGGCGGGAGAGGCGGATCGGGTCCGTCCCGCCGATGTGTATCTGGTCTCCACCTGTGCCTTTTCCGACCGGGATATCACACAGCTTTTGCCCCATCAGGGGAATGTGGTCATCAGCGAGGTCCGAGTTACCCGGAAGGGACTCTGTCAGCTGATGCAGATTCCCAGAAATACCAAGGCCCTGCTGGTAAACATTAACCAGTCCATGGCCACCGAGACCATCGCCATGCTCAATCAGCTGGGGGTTACCAATATCCAGTTTACCCCCTACTATCCGGGGGCCCCGGAGCCGCCTCACCTGTCCCTGGCGGTGACCACGGGGGAGAGCCGGTATGTGCCCCCGGGGGTGGAGACCGTCATTGATCTGGGTCCCCGTCTGCTCAGTGGGAGTACCTTGACCCAGCTTGCCTTTTATTTGAAAAAGGAGCAGGTCATCAGTGAGCCTTCCTTTCAGGCCTATCTGTCTACCCTGGCGGAGCAAAACCACAACATTGAGCGGATGCTCCAGCGCTCCACCCAGGTGGAGACCCTGTTCCATCTGTTCCAGCAGGCTCTGGATGCCGGCCTTCTGGGGGTGGATGTGGATGGAACCGTCTTCGCGTGCAGTCCCAAGGCGGAGGAGATTCTGGATCTCTCCGCCCACCAGCTTCTGGACCACAGGATTAAGCGTTTTTTCCCCGAACTTCCCTTTGAGGAGTGCTTTGCAGACCGAAAGGCCATTCAGGACCGTCTGGCGGAAATCGGGGGCAGTCCGGTGCGGGTGGGGATTCAGCCCATGTTCCGCAATGGGCGGCTGATGGGAGCCTACTGCATCCTGCAGCGCTTCCGGGATGAGGAAAACCGACAGCAGAAAATGCGGCGTCAGATTCTGGGAAAGGGCCATGTGACCAAATACACCTTTGACTCCATCGTGGGTCAAAGCCCCGCCATCCTGAACGCCAAGGCGCTGGCCCGGAAAATGGCGAACGGAAACGCCTCCATCCTCATCAGCGGGGAGAGCGGAACGGGGAAGGAGCTGTTTGCCCAGGCCATCCATGCCGCCAGTCCCAGGGCCTCTGAGCCATTTGTGGCCATCAACTGCGCCGCTATTCCGGACGCTCTGCTGGAGGGGCAGCTTTTTGGCTATGAGGAGGGTGCCTTTACCGGAGCGAGAAAGGGAGGACACATCGGATTCTTTGAGGCCGCGCGCCGGGGGACCCTCTTTCTGGATGAGATCGAGGCCATGAGTCCCATGCTTCAGGTCAAGCTTCTCCGGGTCCTTCAGGAGAGGGAGATCATCCGCCTGGGCGGGGTGGATGTGATTCGGGTGGATGTGCGGGTGATTGCCGCCACCAATGAGGATCTGCCCGCCATCGTCCGAAGGGGAGGCTTCCGCAAAGACCTCTTTTATCGGCTGAGCGTCCTTCCCTTACAGCTCCCCCCTCTGCGAAGCCGGGGAAAGGATGTGGAGCTTTTGATGGAGGGGATGAAGGCGGGACTGGGGGCCGGCTTCACCCTCAGCCCCGCCGCCGTTCAATGCCTTATGGCCCATCCATGGGACGGCAATGTCCGGGAGCTTCGCAACTGTGTGGAGTATCTGGCCTATCTGAACCAGGAGACCATTGAGCCGGAGGATCTCCCCTCCACCATTCGCTCCGCCATTGGGAGCAGACTTCCGGAGGGAGAAGAGGAGATGTGTCAGCCGGAGGGGGAAGCCCTTCTGGAGCGTCTGGGCCATCAGGCGGGAAGGGATTTGGCGGCCTATCTCTATGTGCTTGCCGCCCTTTGTGAGGGGCACTCCATGGGTCGGAAAAGTCTGGTGGCTCAGGCGGAGAGGAAGGGCATCTTCCTGACAGAGCAGACCGCCCGAACTGCCTTAAGCCGGATGGAGGAGCTGGGCCTGGTGGAGATCCGCCGGGGCAGAGGGGGGAGCCGTCCCACCCCTCTGGGACGGGCAGTGGCCCGACAGGCGGCGGAAAGAGAAAAACAGGAGGAAATAGGTGTTTTATTGAGAAAAGGGGGGATAATGGGCGGAAAAAGGGAGAAAATACTGGAAGGTATGTGAAATCCACCTCTGATTGACAGAGAAATCCCCCTTTTTCTTATGCAATCTGCCAGAAACGACGGGCCTGTTTTCGGATAGATTTCCTAAAAACTTTTAAATTTGAAAACTTGGCATGAAAGATGCAATTTATAGAACCGCAACCGGCGGGGTCCCGTGCCCCCCGGAAACTGGAAAGAAAGAAGGAGAGGAAGACCATTGCAGTTTGATTTCAATCAGCCTGTAGACCGTTGGGACAATTTTGCCGCAAAATATGACGAGATGGAGGCGAGATTCGGGAGGAAGGATCTGCTTCCCATGTGGATTGCCGACATGGATCTGCGCACCGCTCCCGCCATTCTGGAAGCCATGGACGCCCGCAACAAGCAGGGGGTGTTTGGGTACACCAGCCGGCCCGATTCCTATTTTGAGGCCGTCTGTGATTGGCAGGAGAAGCGGAATGGCTGGCGTCCTGACAGGGAGCGCTGTGTCTTTGCCCTGGGGGTGGTCCCCGCCCTATGTACCTTTGTCCGGGAGTTTTCCAGGGAGGGGGACGAGATTTTGTTCCTCACCCCGGTATACGGGGAGTTCTTTGACTCGGTGGAAAACTGGGGACGAAAGCCCCTCACCGTGAGCCTGCGGGAGGAAGAGGGCCGATACAGCGTGGATTTTGAGGCCTTCGAGGAGGCATTGAAGCGCAGGCCCCCCCTCTTCATCCTCTGCAATCCCCACAACCCGGTGGGTCGGGTCTGGACCCCGGAGGAGCTTCGTCGGATGGGGGAGCTGTGTGTGAAATATCAGGTTCTGATGGTGAGTGATGAGATCCACAGTGACCTGGTCCTCTTCGGACACAGACACACCCCTCTGGCTTCGGTCAGTGAGGAGATTGCCGCCCACACCATCACCTGCACCTCGGCCACCAAGACCTTCAACCTGGCGGGCCTCCAGGCCGCCACTCTGATTTTCCCCAATGAACAGCTGCAAAATCAGTATCAGAAATTCTGGAAGGGCCTGGATGTCCATCGGAACAACTGCTTCAGCCTGGTGGCGGTGGAGGCCGCCTTCCGACAGGGGGAGGAGTGGGTGGACCAGCTTCTGGACCATCTGGAATCCAACATTCTCTATGTGGAATCCTATTTAAAGGAGCATATCCCGGAGATAAGCCTTCGCCGCCCGGAGTGTACCTATCTGCTGTGGCTCAACTGCAAGGCCCTGAACCTGCCCGGTGACGCCCTGCCCCGCTTTATGGTGGAGAAGGCCCGTCTGGCCCTCAATGACGGACGGGGCTTTGGTGCGGCGGACGGAGAGGGCTTTATGCGGATGAACATCGCCTGTCCCAGAAGTACGGTGGAGGAAGCCATGAAGCGGCTCCGGGCCGCCGTGGATCAGCACATGGGCCGCTGATCCAAACGGAAAAGAGCGCCCTTCCCGTCAGCGCCTGTGTGTGAGGGCAGACAGGAAGGGGCCGAATACTGACAAGAGGAGGTCCCAGCCAATGTCTAAAGACAAAACCTTACAGAAGAAGGGTCTGATCGTCCGCGCCATGGACCGCGTGGAGAAGGTCGGAAATGCCCTGCCCAACCCCGCTACCATCTTTTTGATCCTGACCGTTGCGGTATACATCATCTCCGCCATCTGCGGTGCCATGGGGGTCTCGGTGACCTACGAGGCCATTGATACCCAGAATGGAAATGCCATCGTGGAAAAGACCGTCTCCGTGGTCAACCTGCTGACCGCGGATTCCATCCGTCATCTGGTGACCACTGTGGTGAGCAGCTTTACCGGCTTTTTCGCCCTGGGCACCGTGTTCACCATTATGATCGGTGTGGGCGTGGCCGACGGCAGCGGCCTGATCTCCGCATTGCTGCGGAAGGCCGCCAGCTCCGCCCCCAAGTCTCTGGTCACCGCCATGGTGGTCTTTTTGGGCATCATGTCCAACATCGCCTCCTCCACCGGCTATGTGGTGCTGGTCCCCCTGGGCGCCATCCTGTTCATGGCCTTTGGACGCCACCCCATCGCCGGTCTGGCCGCCGCCTTCGCCGGTGTGTCCGGCGGATGGAGCGCCAACCTGCTCATCGGCACCAATGACCCCATGTTTGCCGGGATGTCCACCCAGGCAGCCCAAATGATCGACCCCGGCTACACCGTGACCCCTGTATGCAACTGGTTCTTTATGTTCGCCTCCACCTTCCTCATCACCATCGTCGGCACCCTGGTGACCGACAAGCTGGTGGAGCCCCATCTGGGCAAATACGAAGGCGCCCTGGAAACCACCGCCAACGGACTCACCAAAGAGGAAAAGCGGGGCCTCCGCTTCGCCGGGATCGCCACCGTCCTCTATGTGGCCCTCATTCTGGCGGCCGTGGTTCCCTCCAACGGCCTGCTTCGGAATCCGGAGACCGGAAGCATCCTCTCCAGCCCCTTCATGAGCAGCATCATCTTCTTCATCATGCTCCTCTTCCTGATCTCCGGCATCGCCTTCGGCATCGGGGCCGGCACCATCAAAAACGACAAAGATGTGGTGGAGCTGATGAATAAATGCGTCTCGGGTCTGGCCAGCTTCATGGTCCTGATCTTCTTTGCCGCCCAGTTTACCACCGCCTTCAACTACTCCAACCTGGGGACCGTCATCTCCGTCTCCGGCGCCAATTTCCTCAGCGGGATCGGCTTTGTGGGGCTTCCCCTGGTGATCTGCTTCATTCTCCTCACCGCGTTTATCAACATTTTTATCGCGGTGGACTCGGCCAAATGGGCCATTATGGCCCCCATCTTCGTCCCCATGTTCATGCGCCTGGGCCTGTCCCCGGAGCTGACCCAGGTGGCCTATCGGATCGGTGATTCCAGCACCAATATCATCGCCCCCCTCATGCCCTTCTTCGTCCTCACCGTGGCCTTCTTCCAGAAGTACGACAAGAAGGCCGGAATTGGCAGCGTAATCTCCACCATGCTGCCCTATTCCATCTGCTTTTTGCTGGGATGGATTGTGATGTTCTCCATCTGGTATCTGTTGGGGCTGCCCCTGGGTCCCGGCGCGCCCCTCTTCTATCCCGCTTAACCATGCTGCCCTTTGCTCGGACCGTCTCACGGTTCGAGCAAAGCATTTCTGTCCACATGACAAGGAGGAATTTTCATGCTGCCCAAAGAGGGAAAAATCAAAGAACTGCTTCGACGGAACGGACTGGACGGCGCCATTGTCTCCTCGCCGGAAAACTTTCACTATGTCACCGGGTTTGCCGGACACCAGCACACCGTCTCCCGTCAGCCCGGCTTTTCCGTGGCCGTGGTCTCCGCCCGGGAGGATGTCCCCACCCAGCTGACCACCATGGACTTTGAGGTGCCTACCTTTGAAAAGAAAAGCGCCGGACGCTTTCTGGTCCGGAAATACGATACCTGGGTAGGCCTGAAGACCTGGGAAGAGATTGCGGGGGGAGCCGTGATTCCCCCGCCGGCAGCAATGGAAAATTCCATGGATGTGCTGAAGAAAATGGTCAGGGAAATGGACCTGGCGGATAAAAAGCTGGGCTTGGAGATGGACTATCTTACGGTGGGGTATTATAATACTCTGTGCCGGAGCTTTCCGGAGGCGGAGTATGAGAACATCTCCGATCTCTTCGTTTTCGCCCGCAGTGTGAAGACCCCGGAGGAGATTGAAATGTTCCGGACCCTCTGCCGGGCGGCGGACGAGGGCTTTACGGCCGTGAGCAGGATCGCCGGGGTCGGCGTGAGCGAGCGGGAGCTGGCGGAGACCTTCCGAAAGACCGTGATCGCCAGTGGAGTGGCCGCACCCAGTGCCTGGTCCATGTTCTCCACCGGAGAGAGCGGTTCCCGCCTTACCATCCCGGGGGACGGGATCATTCGGGCGGGAGATGTGGTGAAGTTTGACGCGGGCGTGAATGCGGAATTTGACTTCTACACCACCGACACCTCCCGCTCCTGGGTGATGGAGGGAGCAGACCCGGCCCTCTGCAGGCTGAAGGACCGGCTCTATGAGGGACAGCGGAGAATGATCAAGGCCGCCAAACCCGGCGTACCCATCTGTGACCTCTATCATGCGGCCTATGACTATGTGAAGGAGGCCTACCCCTCTTACCGCAGGGGGCATCAGGGCCACAGCATCAGCATGGGTCCCGCCACCGCAGAGGCGCCCTTCATCAATCCCGACACCACCCGGCCCCTGGAGGCAGGCATGGTCCTGGCCATGGAGGTCCCCTGCTACATCTCCGGAAACAATGGCTTCAACATCGAGGACATGGTCCTGATTACAGAGGATGGATGTGAGGTCCTCACACCCAATACCCCACATTATCTCTAAGAAGGAGGAAAAAGATGAAAGTATTGATCGTAGGCGGCGTGGCGGGCGGTGCAGGCGCCGCAGCCCGGCTCCGCCGGAATGATGAGAAGGCGGAGATCATTCTGTTTGAAAAGGGGGAGTTCATCTCCTTTGCCAACTGCGGACTGCCCTACTACATCGGGGGAACCATCACCGACCGGGCACAGCTTCAGCTTCAGACTCCACAGGCCTTCCACGCCCGTTTTCATGTGGATGTGCGGGTAAATAACGAGGTTTTGCGCGTGAACCCTGCCGAAAGGACCGTCACCGTGAAAAATCACACCAGCGGGGAGATCTATACGGAACGCTATGACAAGCTGGTCCTCTCTCCCGGTGCATCCCCCATTCGTCCCTCCATGCCCGGTATGGAGAAAAATCATGTTTTTACCCTTCGGAACATTCCGGATACCTATGCCATCTATGACCACATTGAGAAGAGGAAGCCCAGGACCGCCGCCGTGATCGGGGCCGGCTTCATCGGCCTGGAAATGGCGGAAAATCTGGCCCATCGGGGGGTGAAGGTCTCTGTGGTGGAGGCCGCTCCCCATGTGATGGCCCCCATTGATCTGGACATGGCCCACACCGTCCACAACTACATCCGGGGGGCCGGAATGGGCCTGTATGTGGGCAAGAAGTGCGAAAGCTTCACCGAGGATACCGTGGTTTTGGAGGATGGGACCTCCATCCCCGCGGACATGGTCATCCTGAGCATTGGCGTTACGCCTGAGACCCGCTTCCTGGAGGGGAGCGGAGTGGAGCTGGGCCGCCGGGGAGAGATTCTGGTAAACGAGCAGCTTCGCACCAATGTGCCCGATATCTTTGCCCTGGGCGACGCCGCCACCGTGACCAACATCGTCACCGGAAATACCCAGGTGATCCCCCTGGCCGGTCCCGCCAACAAGCAGGCCCGTGTGGTGGCGGATGTCATCTGCGGCAAGGACGCCAAATACAAGGGCAGCCAGGGTACCGCTATCATGAAGTTCTTTGATCTGGTGGTGGCCTGCACCGGGGAAAAGGAAGAGAATCTCAAGGCCAACGAGATCCCCTATCGGAAGATTTTCACCGTCTCCGCCAACCATGCGGGCTATTATCCCGGCGGGACCCAGATGATGATTAAGACCATCTTTTCCCCCGGGTCCGGAGAGGTGCTGGGTGCCCAGATCGTGGGCGGGGAAGGGGTGGACAAGCGGATCGACGACCTGGCCAACGCCGTCCGCTTCGGGCTTACCATCTACGATCTCCAGGAGATGGAGCTGGCCTACGCGCCCCCCTTCTCCAGCGCCAAGGACCCGGTGAATATGGCGGGCTTTGTGGCGGAAAATGTGCTGGAAGGTACCATGGTCCCCTTCTATCCGGAGGATGTGGCCCACATCCCCGCCGATGCCGTCCGTCTGGATGTGAGAAACCGGGAGGAGCTGATGGATCAGGGCACCATCCCCGGATTCATGAATATTCCTCTCAATGAGCTGCGCCATCGCCTGAACGAAGTCGATTTGACCAAAGAGATCTATGTGAGCTGCCAGGTGGGTCTCCGGGGCTATGTGGCCCAGCGGCTTCTGACCCAGCTGGGCGCCAAGGTTTACAACCTCTCCGGCGGCTACGCCCTCTATTCGGCCTACGCCAGGGATCAGAAGGGTCTGGCCGACAGCGGGCATAAAAACTGCACCGCCTGCGGAATGCAGGAAAAGAAATAAGGAGGTCCCATGCTAGATCATACCACCTATGAAACCTATATCCGAATTCTGAAAAATGAGCTGGTCCCGGCCCTGGGCTGCACAGAACCCATCGCCATTGCCCTGGCTGCCGCCAAGGCCAGAGAGGTCCTGGGGGAGATGCCGGAGAAGATTACGGTCCATTGCAGCGGCAATATCATCAAAAACGCCAAAAGCGTCATTGTCCCCACCACCGGAAACATGAAGGGGATCGACACCAGCGCCGTCCTGGGGGCGGTGGCGGGAGACCCCGCCCTGGGGCTGGAGGTTTTGAGCAAGGTGGACCAGGAGGCGCTGGAAAAGACCAGAGCGCTTCTGGCCCAGGGGCTCTGCACCACAGAGCTGCTGGACACCACCGCCCGGCTCCACATCCTGATGGAGATGGAGGGGGGCGGACACACCGCCCTGGCGGAGATCCGGGATGAGCATACCAATCTGATCCGTCTGGAAAAGGACGGTACCCTGCTTTTCCGGAAGGAAGAGGAGAGAGCGGAGGAAGAGAAGCAGGATGATTCCCACCTGGACGCGTTGAATTTGGCCGATATTCTGACCTTCGCCGACACGGTGGAGATGGAAGATGTCCGGCCCATGCTGGAGCGGCAGGTAACCTATAATCTCCGCATCGCCAGAGAGGGAATCACCCACGCCTACGGGGGACGGGTAGGCTCCACCCTCATGCGCCACTATGGAGAGGATGTCCGCATCCGGGCCAGAGCCATGGCTGCCGCGGGCAGCGATGCCCGGATGGGGGGCTGTGTCCTGCCCGTGGTCATCAATTCGGGAAGCGGAAACCAGGGAATCACCTGCTCGGTCCCCATTGCCGTCTACGCCCGGCATCTGGAGGTGGAGGAGGAGACCATGTACCGCGCTCTGGTGGTGAGCAATCTGGTGGCCCTGCTCCAGAAACGGGGCATTGGGCGGCTCTCCGCCTTCTGCGGGGCGGTGTGCGCCGCCTGCGGAAGCGGTGCGGGAATCACCTATCTCCACGGGGGAGACTATGAGACCATCGGGCGCACCATCACCAACACCCTGGCCAATGTGTCCGGCATTGTCTGTGACGGGGCGAAGGGAAGCTGCGCCGCCAAGATCGCCGCCTCGGTGGACGCCGCCATCCTGGGCCATGAGATGTCCATGGACGGCAATACCTTTGGGGCGGGAGAGGGTCTGGTGAAGGAGGATGTGGAAGACACCATCGCCAACATTGGGACCATGGCCGCCGAGGGCATGAAGGAGACCGACAGCGTCATCCTAAAGCTGATGATCGCCCAGGAGGCCGGCTGCTGAGAGCATCCCCCCGGGATCAAAATGAGAGCGGCAAGGACGAACTTCCATAGGGACACCAGGGGAACTGGAGGTAAGTCCAATACGGAAAAGGAACCCGACCAACTGCATTGGGGTGGCCGGGTTCCTTTTTATGATAAGGATGATACAGATGGCTTTCATAGGAGTGACCTCTGCTGCAAATCATGTGTTTATCATCCTTTTCCTCCATTCTCCCGCAGCACTACCTGTCAAATCGCCAACTCTCTTAACAGGCGGTTGTCAAAAGAATGTCTCAAAAATATAATATGGGCAGGAGGCGAAAAAATGTACGAACTCGATAAAGCGAAATTCGGAGCGTTTGTGGCTCTGCTCCGCAAGGAAATGGGGTATACACAGAAGGAACTGGCAGAGCAACTTCTGGTTTCTGATAAAGCAGTCAGCAAATGGGAAACCGGAAAAACCATTCCTGATACAGCTCTGCTGATTCCACTTGCGGATATTCTTGGTGTCACAGTAACGGAGCTGCTCACCGGGGAACGCATAGAAAAGCAGGTAATACCCCATGAAAAGGTTGAGGATATTGTAAAAACAGTCATTACCTACACGGAAGCTGTCCCCATGCGAGCGTGGCAGGAAAAAAGCTTTTGGGGCGCCGTGTTTGTATTTGCCTGTTTGGCAGATGCGGTATTCCTGTTTCTGCTCTGGCATAGA
>JAHHSE010000189.1 GCA_020025395.1 Oscillospiraceae bacterium | reverse complement strand
ATTGATCCGGCAGGGGGCGAAGGGCTGCTGGGATTTCGGATTCGGAAGGGATCAGCATTCCCCCCATTCATAATTGGTAATGACCAGATGCTCCGCCTCTTTTTCATTTCTGTTCTGAAAGCTCACCATATATTTTTTATCAAAGGAGACCATGTGGAAGTCCCGATAGAGCTGATAGATGAAATCCGTATTTTTGATCACCAGCATAAACCGCCCCCGGGTCTTTTTGCAGAACTCCGCCAGACGGATGTGGTCCTTCCCATGAAAGGACTGATTGGCATAGGTGGAAAAGGTGCTGTCATAGGGGGGGTCCAAAAAGAGGAAGTCCCCGGGGCCGGGGGGATATCGTTCCAAAAAATCCTGAAAGTCCAGGGAGGAGATCCGGGTCTGGCGGAGGCGTTCCACCACCTCCCCCTGCTCCATCTGCCGAATCTTGGCGGACAGATCTTTTTGATTGTAGCTGCTCCCTCCATAGGGCACATTGAAGCCCCCATTTTTATTGTAGCGGAACATGGAGGAATAGCAGTATTCCCGAATGAAATAGAAGAGGGCACTGGCGGTATGGGGGTCTATGGAATGGTCCTCCAAATGATTATACAGGGAGCGGAAATGGGTATACAGGCCGCTTTTTAATCCGGTTTCCATGCCGGTCTGAAGGTCTTCAGCGGATAAGCGTCCCTTTTTCTCCTCCATTTTTTTGACTCGCCTGCATTTTTGCAGGAGACCTGTTTTCAGCTCGTTCCCAAGGGACGCAAACTCAAAAAGACAGGAGTTTGGACGGAACAGAGACTGAAAATGGGTTTGAAGAATGCGCAGAATCTCCTCCTCCAGCCGGAGCTGGGACAGCGTCCCCTTCCGAAAGTCCAGATAGAGCTGTGAAAAGGCAACGCCCTGCTCTCTGGCCAGCTGACCCAGCCGCTTCCACGTCTGGTCCATCTCCCGCAGATTCTGAAAAAAACCCTCCTCCTGACTCTGAACCTCTCGATACAGTTGAATCAATTCCGCGGATCTGTCATTGATATAGTATTCCCGCACCGGGTCCATACTCCAATATACGGCGCCGCCCCCCACAAAGGGCTCATAAAAACGGTCCATCCGGGTGGGAAAGGAGGGGAGGATGTGCTTTAGCTCCTCCGACTTCCCTCCCGGCCACTTGATAAAAGGCTTCATAGATTCACATCCTCAATTATGGCTCCATATTTTGAATCTGCCCTCTGGGTCACAGAGGGCGAATAAGAACAGAATAGCACAGATCCTCGATACAATCCATTTGAAGTTCCCTCCAAAGTCAGATGTCAGTCATCCCGGGTCAGCAGGGATCGATATCCCAGATCGATGCCGATGGCGCCCAGGGGGGCGGCAATCAGAATGGAGAGGACGGACACAGAGAGGATCAGCGGTCCGCAGGGCAGCCCCAGAGAGAGGGGGACCGAGCCGATGGCGGCCTGAACCGTGGCCTTGGGGAGATAGGCCGCCGCACAGAAGAGCCGCTCCCGAAGGGTCAGGTTGGTGCCCAACAGGCAGAGCTGAACCCCAAGGGTTCGGAAACAGAGGCCGACGGCGATCATGGCGGCCGCCCCAAGCCCGGCCCCCATGGTATATCGGATGTCCACGGCAGCCCCCACCAGAACAAAGAGGATCACCTCCGCTGCCACCCAGATTTTTCCGAATTTCTCCCGCAGACGGGCAGTGACCGGAGGACTGGACTTCATCGCCAGCACCATGGACATACTGAGCACCGCCAGCAGGCCGGAGAGCGCTGCCACATCCTTCAGCCAGGCCTCCACCGAGAGG
>JAHHSE010000188.1 GCA_020025395.1 Oscillospiraceae bacterium | reverse complement strand
AATTTCCTCTCTTCTGATTCGGGCGGAGGAAAGGTGGGAGGCGGGGGATCGGGAGGAGGCCCTGAGCCTGACCCGACAGGCGCACACCAGGTGGAACTCCCACTCCCTCTATCTCCACACCACCCTCCGCCACTCCGACGTTGATCCGGTGAGTCTGCTCTTTCCCCAGACCCTGGCCCTGCTGCGCTGCCAGGAAAGCGGGGAATACTCCGCCTCCAACGCCGCCCTTCTGGAACAGCTGCAGCTGGTCTGGGAGCAGGAGCAGCTGGACCTTCAAAATCTCCTGTAGACGAATGGGGAAAAAAGGTCTACAATAGGGAACAGACTCCAAAGGAGGAAGTTCCATGAAAATTGTCGTGATCGACGGTCAGGGCGGCCGTCTTGGGAAGCTGCTCATCGAAGCCCTTCGGGCCAGAGAGATTTCCGGGGAAATTCTGGCGGTGGGGACCAACTCCATCGCTACCGCCGCCATGCTGAAAGCCGGGGCGGATGCCGGTGCCACCGGAGAACATCCCATTGAAGTCTGTGTGCGGAATGCGGACATTGTTCTGGGACCCATGGGAATTTTGGTAGCGGATTCCCTCATGGGGGAGATTACGCCCGCCATAGCGGTAGCCGTGGGGCAAAGTCCCGCCCAAAAGATCCTGCTCCCCCTCAACCGCTGCCGCAATATGGTGGTGGGGACCAGGGATCTGAGCCTGAACGAATTGGTTTCTGAGGCGGTGGAATTGGTAAAAAAAGCTTGCCAAAGGATTTGATCTGTGATATGCTTACGCTAACTTGCTGATCAAGTCAGCAGCCCCCTTCCCTAAGTTCCTAATGCCGCAAAGGAGGGCCTCTCCCAAGGACAGGCTCACCTTTGGGCATTTTTTTTGGAAAGGAGTCTTTCGCCCATGTATAAAGGCAAGCATACTATCTCCCCCAGAGCCCTGGTCTATGCCTCCGTCTGCCTGGCCCTGGCTCTGGCCCTCCCCTTTTTGACGGGACAGATTCCCAAAATTGGCTCTGCCCTCTCTCCCATGCACATTCCCATCCTCCTCTGCGGCTACCTCTGCGGCGGGCCGCTGGCCGCTCTGGTCGGCTTTGCGGCCCCTCTGCTCCGCACCGCCCTCTTCTCCATGCCCCCTTTCCCGGTGAATGTCTCCATGGCCTTTGAGCTGGCCGCCTATGGGTACTTCTCCGGCTGGCTCTACCACAAGCTCCCGAAAAACACCCCCAATCTGTACATCTCTCTGATCTCCGCCATGGTTTTGGGCCGTCTGGTCTGGGGAGCTGCCCAATGGGTGATCTTCGGCCTGACGGACCGGACCTTTACCCTGGCCCTCTTCTGGGCGGGGGCCTTTGTCAACGCCATCCCCGGCATTCTCTGCCACATTCTCCTCATTCCCCTGCTGGTGATGGCCCTTCGAAAGGCAGGTCAGCTGCCGGAATGAGTCTGGAATCCACCTATCTCCCCCTTCTCCGGGCCGTGGACCGTCTTTTGAACCGTTCCCCCCAGATCACGATAGCCATTGACGGAATGGCCGCCGCCGGGAAGACCACCCTGGGGGCCTTTCTCACCGCCCGCTATCCCTGCAATCTGATTCATATGGATGACTTCTTTCTCCCCCCGGAGCTTCGGACCCCGGAGCGGCTCTCCACCCCCGGGGGAAACATCCACTATGAGCGGGTCCGGGAGCAGGTCCTCCAAAAGCTGGCGGACCACCGTCCCTTCACTTATGATGTGTTCGACTGCCGCTCCATGACCTATGCCCGAAAAATCACCCTCTCTCCCCGCCCCCTCACCATCCTGGAA
>JAHHSE010000187.1 GCA_020025395.1 Oscillospiraceae bacterium | reverse complement strand
CACTTTGCAAAGCAAATGATCTTTGGGTACCGGTGCCTCCCAATCTGTCACCGCTGCTTCTTTTTGGGAAGCTTTTCTCCATTGCGCCATAAACCATACCCCCGCATCTGATCCTATTTGACCGGATGCGGGGGGTGAAAATTTTTCGATAGGCTGAGGGCCGCCTGTGTGGCGGCCCTCCCATTGCCTTTTGACAGCTTTTTTCTCCAAAAGATATTTCAGAGATCAAACATCCCGTGATTTCTTGAAAACCCCTTCCTTCTTTGGTATACTCAACTTTACAAGAGAGGTCTCAGTCAAATCCTGTGCATTTGGAGGCAGACAACCTCTCTTTTGTCTCTGTGTGTCGTCAGAAAGGAGAAGGAGTTTTATGATAAAAAAGCAGCGTATTTGTTCCCTGACCCTGAGCATGATCCTGTTGGCTGGCGCAGCCTTCCCCGCCGCTGCGGCGGCTGCCCCCCAGGAGAGAGGGGTGCTGACCTATTCGGAAATCATCCCGCCTCAGTATGAGAGCGCAGGCCGTTTTTCGGAGGGTCTGGCCCCTGTCCGCAAGGATGGAAAATGGGGATTCATCGATGAGGAGGGAAAAACCGTCATCCCCTTCCAGTATGACCTGGCCGGGAGTTTCAAGGAAGGCCTTGCCGTTGTGGGGACCCTGAGCGCAACCAATGCCATCGAGCTTGGCTTTGTGGACCATGCCGGAGCATACACCCCTTTTCAGCCCGACAAAGACGGGAATCCGGTCTCTATCAAGGATACGACAAAATTGACTGAGCCTTATGGGGGCATCTTCCACAATGGCTGTTTTACTCATGAAGGGGACTATTTTCTTCGGAGCGATGGCAGCCATGTGGATTACGAGGGGAGCTATCTCTTTGCCGGCCCTGTGAATGAAGGCCTTGTCCCTGCGCAGTCAATCAATGAGGGGGGAGCACCCGTCTATTTAGATGTGAATGGGAATGTGGTGAAAAACTGGGGCGATGAATTGGAATCTTTTGGTCCGGAAATCTCTACCGACCGAGGGACGGTGCAAAGCTTCCGGTTTGTGAGTCGAGTCACCTCCTTTCATCAGGGCCTGGCTCCTGTGGGCCAGGGTACCTATGATGCCTCCACAGCTGAACTGACCGGTTTATGGGGATTTATGGACCGGAACTTCAACTGGGTCATTCAGCCTCAGTTTACCGACTGTCTGATCTACGACAAGGAGAGCAACCATCAGGCTTTCGGGCCAACCGGTCTGGCCATGGTGCAGAAGGATGGCAGGTATGGCGCCATTGACAAGACCGGAAAGACCGTCATCCCCTTCCAGTATGAGGAGCTGTGGCCTTTAAAGGACGGCCTGATGCTTTATAAGGAAAACGGCAAGTGCGGCTACTTAAACCCCGATGGTTCCGTGGCCATCCGGCCTCAGTTTGTGAAGGCAACCAGCTTCAACAACGGTCTGGCCGCCGTCTATGACGGAAGCAGGGCCTATCTCATCGATCAGGCCGGAAACCCGGTCCCCGGCGGGGATAAGCTGGACCCCACCACCTATTTTGTGGAAACGGAGAACAATGGGAAAAGCGTCAAGTATCCCTTGGAGATAGCAGTCATCCAGAACGGCGGAAAATACGGCTATGGAAAGTTAGAGTATCTCCGTCCCCTGCCTGCGAAAACAGAGGTGAGCAGCTGGGCCTATGAGGAGGTTGCCGCCGCCATTGAGGCGGATCTGGTTCCCTCTTCTCTCCAAAATCTCTACCTCAGCAATATCACCCGGGAAGAGTTCTGCGCCCTGGTCATTCAGGCCATTGGGGAGACC
>JAHHSE010000186.1 GCA_020025395.1 Oscillospiraceae bacterium | reverse complement strand
CTTCTGGACTCCCCCCATGAGATCCTGGTCATCGGAGACCACGGAACCGACCCCGAGACCGGAATGCACCTGGGAAATCCTCAGCCCCTTTTTTCTTTTTCCCCCTCCTTTCCCAAGTCAACTTGAAATTTATGGGATATTTTATCCTTTTTTCATATATGCAAGGAGACTTTCTCTTTTTTTCCATCTGGACAAAAAATATCTACTTGACATTTCAGATTTCTGCTTTATAATAAGGATTATAGTTAGCGTTAACTAACACCTACAACAAATGAATGGAGGAACTTATTATGTCATTGATTCAGAAGGAAATTTCCGATTTTTCCGTGCAGTGCTATCAGAACAACGCCTTCCGTCCCGTCACCAAAGCCGATGTGCTCGGTAAGTGGAGTGTCTTCTTCTTCTACCCCGCCGACTTCACCTTTATTTGCCCCACGGAGCTGGAGGATCTGGCGAACCTCTATGACAAGTTCCAGTCCATCGGCTGCGAGATCTTCTCGGTCTCCTGCGATACCCATTTTGTCCACAAGGCCTGGCACGATGCCTCTCCCCGCATCCAGAAGATTCAGTACCCCATGCTGGCCGACCCCACCCACGCGCTGGCCAAGGACTTTGAGGTTTATATTGAGCAGGACGGTCTGGCCGAGCGGGGCAGCTTCATTGTCAATCCCGAAGGCCGGATTGTAGCCTATGAAGTCACCGCGGGCAATGTGGGCCGCAATGCGGAGGAGCTTCTCCGCCGTGTTCAGGCCAGCCAGTTCGTGGCAGAGCACGGAGACGAGGTTTGCCCCGCCAAGTGGCAGCCCGGCGCGGAAACCCTGAAGCCCAGCCTGGATCTGGTGGGGCAGCTGTAAGTGATGGAACATCTGGACAACCTCTTTGATGTCATCGTCATTGGCGGTGGTCCTTCCGGACTGACTGCCGGCCTCTATCTGGCACGGGCCCGCTATCGGGTGCTGGTGGTGGAGAAGGATCATTTCGGCGGGCAGATCACGATCACGGAGCAGGTGGTGAACTATCCCGGTGTGGAGCGGACCAGCGGTACCGCTCTCACCTCTTCCATGCAGAAGCAGGCGGAGGCCTTTGGCGCGGAATTTCTGCTGGCGGAGGTCACCGGGCTGGAGATGTCCGGGGACCTCAAAACCGTTCACACCAGCCGGGGAGCGTTCCGATGCTTTGGAGTCCTGCTGGCCACCGGTGCCCACCCCCGTATGATCGGGTTTCGCGGGGAGGAGGATTTCCGGGGCCGCGGGGTCGCTTACTGCGCCACCTGCGACGGGGAATTCTTTACCGGACGGGATGTTTTTGTGGTGGGCGGCGGCTTTGCCGCGGCGGAGGAGAGTGTTTTTCTGACCAAATACGCCCGCCAGGTCACCATCCTGGTCCGGGAGGAGGACTTTACCTGTGCCAGGGCCACAGCGGACGAGGCCCGTCATCACGAGAAGATTACCGTCCTCACCAATACCCAGGTGGAGGAGGTCTCCGGAGACGGTTCCCTCCAGTACCTGCGCTATCGCAACTCTCTCACCGGGGAGGTGACGGAATACCGTCCGCCTGAGGGAGAGACCTTCGGTGTCTTCGTCTTTGCCGGGTACGAGCCTGCCACAGAACTGGTCCGGGACCTGGCCGAGCTGAATGAACAGGGCTATATTCTCACGGATCGCAGCCAGAAGACCAGCGTAGACGGCCTTTACGCTGCCGGAGATGTGTGCATCAAGCCTCTGCGCCAGGTGGTCACAGCCGTAGGGGACGGAGCCCTGGCCGCCACCGAGCTGGAGCGGCTGGCTGCCGCCATGCAGCAAAAGAC
>JAHHSE010000185.1 GCA_020025395.1 Oscillospiraceae bacterium | reverse complement strand
TGCGGCGGTTGAAGGGGTCCTCAAAGCCCTCCATGCCCACCTCATCCCCGTAGTAGACGGTGGGCGAGCCGGGAAAGGCAAAGAGGAGAACGGCCCCCAGCCTCAGCCGCTCCACCCCCCGGCGACGCTGCTCCGGGGTCATGCGGAAGGCCGAACGCCACTCCCGGGACTGTTCCTGACAGCCGCCTCCCACCCCCAGCAGGGTAAGAATACGGGGAGTATCGTGGGTGCCCAGGGCGTTCATGGCGGAGTAGAAGGCAAAGGGAGGATAGTTTTCCCGCAGGGTCTCCATGGCCTCTACAAAGAAGTGGGCATCCCCCCCCTGGAGGTAGGAGAGGGCGGCATTTCGGAAGGGATAGTTCATGAGGCCGTCGCAGTGTCCCCCCAGAATATGCTTACGCCGCACCCCATAGGCCACCTTGGTGGAGCCGTCCTCCCACACCTCGCCGATGATCACGGCACTGGGCTTTTCTGCCCGGGCGGCGGCGTGGATACCATGCACGAACTGGTCGGGCAGCTCGTCCGCCACGTCCAGCCGCCAGCCGTCCGCCCCGGCCCGAAGCCAGCGACGAACCACACTGTCCTTATCCCCATAGATGAAGGACTGATAGCCTGGGTCCTGCTCATTCACCGCCGGCAGGGAGTAGATGCCCCACCAGCTCTCATACTGGTCGGGCCAGTGCTTAAACTGGAACCAGGAGCGGTAGGGGGAGTCCTCACTCTGCCGGGCTCCGGGCTGAGGATAGAACCCATCCCCATTAAAATAGCGGCTGACAAATCCGGTGTGGTTAAAAACCCCATCCAGCATCACCTTCATCCCCCGGTCATGGGCCATCCGACAGAGGTGCTCAAAGTCCTCATTGGTGCCCAGCATGGGGTCAATGCGGTCATAGTCCGCCGTACCGTACCGGTGGTTCTCGGCGGCCTCGAAGATGGGACAGAAATAGAGCGTCTCTACCCCAAGTTCCTGGAGCATATCCAGCTTTTCCATCACCCCCGCCAGATTTCCCCCGAAAAAGTCCCGGTTACGGATCTCACCATTTCGGTTTGGGCGAAACTCCGGCTCCTCCTGCCAGGCGGCGTGAACCTCACGCCCCCCTACCATCCCGGTGGGGTCGGGAATGCCTGTGCGGCGAAAGCGGTCGGGAAAAATCTGGTAGGTCATTCCCTGACCAAACCAGTCCGGAGCCTTCTCTGACCCGTCGTATACCGTAAGCTGAAAGGGGCCGAGCTCCCGTCGGCCGCTCCCGTCGATCCGCTCCAGAGAAAAGGAGTACCAAATCAGCCCCACATAGTCCCCGGTCTCCAGTACGGCGGAAAAGAGGTCCCGCTCCCCCACCAGTCCCGTCCAGGGCATGGGAAGTGTCACGGCATTGTTGTCCTGAGACTCAAAGCGTGCCATAAGGCTGGCACGGGAAAATCCCTCCGCCCGGCGTGGGCGGAGGGTGAGCGTTACGGCAGTCTGAGCGGGCACTGCCCCATAGGGGCTTTTGTACCGGGGATCTCTGGAATTAAAAATGGTCTCTGAAGCCATATCCTTCCCCCATATGATCAGTTATAGTGATAGCTCCCGCCGCCAATAAACTCCCGCAGCAGGGAATTTTTCGCCACTAGCTCCGGGTCGATGGGCTCAAAGAACTGGAAGGCTCCCACCAGCTCCAGAAGCTCTGTGCGGCGGACATTCTCCTTGGGCACGGCCTCCAGCAGGGGGAGGGCATAGTTTCGCATCACCGACACCTCATAGGGCAGGGAGGAGTCGAAGATGATGTCCGCCCGGCTCTTATAGGGTGAGATGTACAGCTTCTCTCCCCGACGGACGTTGGCCCACATATCCAGAGTGTCCTCCACCCCTGTGCCCCGGAAGTTAT
>JAHHSE010000184.1 GCA_020025395.1 Oscillospiraceae bacterium | reverse complement strand
ACAGCTCTAAGGTCAAGCCTTAGAGCTGTTTTTTCCGATCAGGCGGGGGAGGGGAGAGAGGTGGTGCCGGAATCCGTCTCAGGGACCGGAACGGGAGGGATAGCGGGTTCCGGACTGGGAGGAGGTGACGACTTTCCCTCTACAGTGACAACATAGCCGTCCAGAATGGGGGAGTTGGCGTTCGGGGAGGCAGGAGCGAACTCAATGGTAATAGAGTCTCCGGGATCCAGGGTGACCACAATGGGATTGGCGGCGGCGGAGATGGAGTAGAAGACCTCATCCCCCTCCAGCCGGAGAAAGTAATAGGAATTGCCATTGAGTACCGCGGTTCGAATCTCTGCCAGGGTTCCGTCCACTTGGGATTCCGGCAGCTGAGAGGGACTGGTTACCCCGTTTTCCGAGAGAAGGCGGATATACTGCTGCTCACATTCCGCCACCGAGGTGGCGGTAGCCACCAACTGATACTGACGGACATTGACCATGGCGTACATCTTTACCAAAGCCGCATTGTCCTTGAGGGCCATAAAGTAGGTGGGTTCCCCGGAAATATTGAGGAGGAGAGGGAAGGTGGCGGTATAGCCCAGATGCTGGACCAAACCCTTGGCAGAGTCCATGGCAGAGTATTCCGTAGCGCCGGAGCAGCGGTAGTATTTGGTCTCCTTGGTCCGCTGATTGGCCAGCAGGAACCCTACATTGGACTGGTCGGAAGTTACGGAGGTAACACCGGTATACATATACACATCATCGTGGAGGGCGATGTAGTTATATCCCTCTGTGGTGACCGTGACATCCTTTTGCCCAAGGATGGAATTGAAGAAGCCGTTGACAAAGGTTCCGTGGTAATCATACTGTTGGATAATCAGGTCGGCAGAGTAGACCCGGTCTACCCAGGAGGGCACATTGGCGGCTTCATAATAGGTGCTTTCCCCGGTGATGGCATTCATAAGAACGACCCCGTTGATATCATCGCCTCCAAAGAGCCCGATGGTCTTCTCCAGCCGAGGGCAGATCCACCAGGGATTGCCCTCCTCGTCAATCTCGAAGACGGGGGTGGAAAACATATAGGTGGGGTACTGGAAACGGAGATGACGATACAGGTTTCGATTGAGGGGCTCAGAGGGAGAATACTTCATCCCCTGCTCCAGACGGACCACTTCGGCCTCTTGGGTCACCATGTCGATAATCACATAGGCGGGAAGGCCGGAGGAACGGTTGGTAAACCACTTGATGAGATCACCGTAGTTCAGGTAGGCCACCCGAACCGGATGGTTTTGATAGTTAATTTGGGAATAGCTGGAGGCCACTTCGAACTGACTTACCATGTCATCCAGGTCGCCCAGGACCCGGTTGCCCAGGCGCTGGGCGGATTCGTCGTCCAGCATGGGGATTTTCTCAAAGGAAATCTCATCCACATCGGCGGCAAAATCTCCGGTATCCACCTTCAGAAGGTCCCGATAGGCAGAGGCCCGGAAGAGGGGCATAGAGGTGAGAGAGCCGACCAGCACCAGCAGGATCAGGGCGACAAAGAGAAAGAGAATGGGCTTGCATTGGGACTTCAGAAAGCCGATATATTCCCGCGGCCCGCCCCCGGAGAGGCTGAAGCCTGAGGTAATCAGGGTAGAGATAAAATAGACCACGCACAAAAGGCCGATAAAGAAATAGAAGTCCAGGGAGTGAAAATTGAGGGCGGGAAGGGTGAAGTAGAAATAGAGAAAGCCAACCAAAAAAACCGCCAGGAAATTGATGAAGATGCCCTTGGCCTTTCCCATGCCTTTGTTTTTGTGTTTCATAGTTCCTCCTGCTTTCCATCAGAACCGCCGGCTTCCTCTGAGTCCAGGGCCGAAGGCTCCGGAAAGAATGTTGATTATAATAT
>JAHHSE010000183.1 GCA_020025395.1 Oscillospiraceae bacterium | reverse complement strand
TTGGGTGGAATTCTCCTATTGAGTGCACTGTCCAATATGTTTGACAAACCTACAAGGCCCCCTGCCCCCGGAGGGAGACCTCCCCGGAGGAGACCGGCTCCACCCCGCCGTCCTCAAAGGCCACCACCAGGCGGAATTCCTCATCAATGCACCGGGCAAAGCCCCTTCGGGTCCCCTGGGGAAAGATCACCTCCACCTCATTTCCCGGGGTGGTGCATCTGTCCCGATATTGCCGGAGATAGGCGGTATGCTGATGCGGAAAATCGGCGTACATCTGATCCAGCTCCTCCAGAATGGCCCTGGCCAGCGCAATGCGGGTAGGAGGAGAATCCATGTGCTGGGCCAGAGAGGTGGCGACGGAGGCCACCTCCGGACTGAAATCCGCCGGGAGACTGCCCACATTGACCCCAATGCCGATGATGACAGATTGGAGCGAGGCGGTCTCCCCCTCCATCTCCATTTCCGTCAGAATCCCGCAGACCTTTTTCCCTTCTATCAGCACATCATTGGTCCATTTGATGGAGGGCCGAAGGGGGGTGAGCCGCTCCAACGCCCGACAGACCGCCACCGCCACCCAGGGGGTGAGACTCACCGCCTGAAGGGGCTGAAACCGGGGGCGGAGAAGGACGGAGAGATACAGGCCCTTCCCCCGTGGGGACTGAAAGCTCCGTCCCTGCCGCCCTCTTCCCCCGGTCTGCTCCTCCGCGGTGACCACAAGCCCGTGGGGCGCCCCCTGCCATGCCCGCTCCCTTATGTAGTCGTTGGTGGAGGAAATCGTATCCAGGCATTCCAAATGGGAGCCGATCACCTTTCCCGCCCCCATCAGAACGCCCGGCCGCAGACGGTCGGGGCCGGAGAGAAGGCGATAGCCCCGCCGGGGGGCGGATTCAATCTCCCACCCCTCCTGGCGCAAGGCCTCGACCCCCTTCCAGACGGCGGCACGGGTCACTCCAAACCGCTGACAGATGGCGCTGCCGGAGAGATATCCTTCCGACCGGTCCAACAAAAATAAAAGGGCCTCCTTTGTCATCAGACCATCTCCTTTCCATGGATGGAAGACAGTTTACCATAATTGTAAACTTTTGAAAAGATTAAGTTGACATTTCTCTCCCTCTGGTGTACCGTAATGGTAAACCTTATCAAAAAATTGGTTTACTATCCAAGAAAAACCGGATGGCACACAGGAAGGAGCTTTTCTATGACACGAACAAAGACCCAGGCCCTCACCTCGGCGGCCATGTTTGCCGTTTTAACCGCCTTAGGAGGATTTTTGAAGATTCCCACCCCCCTGTCCGCCGTAACCCTCCAATTCTTTTTTACCACGGCGGCGGGGGTCCTTTTGGGTCCTGTCTGGGGGGCAGTCTCCCAGGTAATCTATGTGGGGCTTGGCCTTTTGGGCCTTCCCATCTTCGCCTCCGGCGGGGGACTCTCCTATCTGCTCACCCCCTCCTTCGGCTTTCTTCTGGGGATGATTCCAGCCGCCTGGGGGATGGGACGGCTCTGCCGGAATAGACAAAACCTGACCGGAGGACAGGTGTTTGCGGCGGGTCTGGCGGGTCTCGTGATTCTCTATCTGGTGGGTCTTCCCTATATGTATGGGGTCCTTCGCTTCTATCTGGGACAGGAGACGAGCCTTTGGACCGTCCTGTATGGGGGCTGTCTGATCTTCCTGCCGGGGGACCTGCTCAAGCTGGCCCTCTCGGCCTGGCTCCTCCCCAAGCTGGGGAGAAGACTGCCGTAAAAGAACGGTTAAGGACGCTTTCTGCCCACCCGGAAGACGGTGGGCTGAAAGGCGTACTCTTGAAGCAGCTCTGAAGCAGGAATCACCAGGATCTTCCCCCAGCTTTTCCCTCACTTCGGAAGTGGTAAGAGAGCCATAT
>JAHHSE010000182.1 GCA_020025395.1 Oscillospiraceae bacterium | reverse complement strand
CCCCAAGGGCTTTCGTGGCTGACCCTTGCTTTTTTCCCCGGGCGTGCTATCATAACAGTACCCACTCATTTTATGATCCTCCCTGTGAGAGATCCTTCCAAGGCGTACAGAAAGGAGCTTCTATGGATTTTACCAACTCGAAAGATTTTCTGATGGAGACCGCAAAGGTCCTTCTCACCACCGACAGCCCCAGCGGATTCACCGCCAAAGCCGCCCAGACGGCGGCGGATCTGGCGGAGGGTCTGGGCTTTGCCACCCGGCGGAGCAATAAGGGCAGCGTCATCATCCAGGTCCCCGGCCGGGACCACAGCCGGAGGATCGGCCTCTGCGCCCACATTGACACCCTGGGCCTGATGGTCCGGGCCATCACCCCGGAGGGCCAGCTCTCCATCACCAAAATCGGGGGACCCATCCTCCCCACGCTGGACGGGGAATACTGCAAGATCTATACCAGAGATGGCCGGGTCTACACCGGCACCATCCTCTCCCTCTCCCCCGCCGTCCATGTCTTTGAGGACGCCGCCACCCGTGAGAGAACCGCCGACACCATGGCGGTCCGCATTGATGAAAAGGTAAAAACCGCCCAGGATGTGCGGGATCTGGGGATTGAGGCGGGGGACTATATCTGCTACGACCCCAAGACCGTGGTCACCGAAAGCGGCTTCCTCAAATCCCGCTTCATCGATGACAAGGGCTCCGCCGCCTGCCTGCTCACCCTCCTCCACGAGATGAAGCGGACCGGAACCCGGCCTCTGTACGACACCGAGATTGTCTTCACCGTCTATGAGGAGGTGGGCCACGGGGGAGCCACCTTCTCCGATTACCAGGAGCTTCTGGCCGTGGATATGGGCTGTGTGGGCAAGGATCTCACCTGCACCGAATACCAGGTCTCCATCTGCGCCAAGGACTCCGGAGGCCCCTATGACTATGAGCTGACCTCCCGTCTCATCGCCCTGGCCAGGGAGCATGGGGTGGACTATGCCGTGGATGTCTATCCCTTCTACAGCTCCGATGCCACCGTGGCCTGGAAGTCGGGCAGCGACGCCAAGGCCGCCCTCATCGGACCGGGGGTCCACGCCTCCCACGGCATGGAGCGGACCCATTTTGACGGCATGAAGGCCACCATGGAGCTTTTGGCCCTCTATCTGGACTGTCAATAACTCTTTTCCACACATCCTGCCCGCTCTGTGGAAAATTCCCGTCTTCTCTCCCTGTCCGCGGCGCATTCAGGCGGTTTTCTCCCGCTCCTTTCCACACAAAAGGGGCTTTTGATGAAAAACCGGGGTGTCCAGATCAATCTGGACACCCCGGTTTTTTAAAGCACCATTCCCCCGTTGGGGGCCAGCACCTGTCCCGTGAGAAAGTCTGCCCCCTCGGAGGCCAGGAAGAGAATGCTGGCCGCCGCGTCCTCCGGGCGGCCCATCCGTCCCAGAGGGGTCTGATCCGTCAGGGCCTCCAGCGCCTCCCGGGAAAGGTGCCCATTCATCTCGGTGTCAATCAGCCCCGGCGCCACACAGTTTACCGTGATGTTGGAGGGGGCCACCTCCTGGGCCAGGGCCTTGGTAAAGCCGATCACCCCCGCCTTGGCGGCGGAGTAGGCCACCTCGCAGGAGGCTCCCACCTGTCCCCACATGGAGGAGACCGTGATGATCTTTCCCCGCTTTCGGTGGATAAAGTGGGGCAGAACCGCCTTGCAGCAGAGAAAGACCCCGTCCAGATCGGTGGACATGAGCCGCCGCCACTCCTCCAGAGTCATGTCGGTCAAAAGACCCTGCCAGGCCACCCCGGCGCTGCAGACCAGAACATCCAATTGGGAGAAGTGCCGAAGCACCTCCTCCACCATGGCCTCCACCTGATCCTGCTCTACCACATCGGCCCCCACGGCGATTCCACCCAGCTCCTCCGCCAGGGCCAGGGCCTCCTTCCTCCGGGTGTGATAGCC
>JAHHSE010000181.1 GCA_020025395.1 Oscillospiraceae bacterium | reverse complement strand
ATCGAATTGCCCGGATCTCCTGCTTTAAGGACCAGGCCCTCCCCACCTGGAATCGGGACCTGGCCATTCGGACCAACAGCGGCTACCGATGGAGCGACCCGGACAAGGTCCGATGGACCAGTCCTGCCAATGAGACGGTCAAAGCCTATCTGACAGGCCTTTGTACGGAACTGGCGGATCTGGGCTTTGATGAGATTCTTCTGGAAAACGCGGGCTATCCGGACCGGGGTCATTTGGAGTATATTAAGATTGGCCCGGCCTATGATCCGGACCAGCTGGAGCCGGTGATCTCGGACTTTTACGCCCAGCTGGCCGAAGCCCTGAGGGGGACCGGGCTCCGCCTGTCCGTGGTGTGGAATCCGGAGACCTCCGCCCTCACCGGACAGACCGAGGCGGGAATCCGGGCTGCCGGCGCCACCCCTGTGACACGGGGGGAGGACGGAAGCTATCTCTGGCCCGAATCCGCCACAATCCGGCGAACCGTTGAGCCGGGGCAAACGGAATAGCTTGTAGTTTTTTTCACATACTTTACCCTTGAAAAGTAATTCGAAATTCAGTAATATCAAATGCAGAGCCAGGAAACACGGCGATCCTGGACACGGCAAAGATAATGAAAGGCGGTGAGTTTATGTCACTGGAAGCCATCAAGCAAGTGACCGAGACCGAGGCTCAGGCCAAAGCTGCGCTAATTGAGGCCCAGGCAGCAGCCAGGAAAACCGCGGCCGATGCCAAGCGGGCGGGAGAAGAAAAGATGGCGGCTGTTTTGGCCAAAGCGGAGGCTGAGGCAAAGGCGGAGCTGGAGCGGGCCGAGGCCCGGGCCGCCCAGCGGACCCATCAGATTCGGGCGGATTCGGAAAAAGCCTGTGAAGCCATGAAAAAGCAGGCCGAGGGCCGCCTGACCCAAGCGGTGGACTTCATTGTGGAAAGGGTAGTGGAGAATTAATGGCCATTGTCAGAATGAAGCGTCTGCGGGTCATTGCGCTTGCAAGCCAGCGGGAGGAGATTCTTGCCCGACTGCTCCATGCGGGCTGTGTGGAGCTGTCCGAGCCGCAGGCGGAGCTGAGCGATCCTCAATGGACCGCCCTCCTCCACCGGAGCGAAAGCACCCTGTCCGATGTGAGGCAGGAGCTTGGCGAGGTCCATGCCGCCCTGCAAACCCTGCAGACATACGCCCCGGGAAAGAAGGGCCTTTTTACAGCCAGAAAGGCCATCCGGGAGACGGATTTCCTCAGCGGAGACGCCTTGAAAAACGCGTTGAAGAACGCGGAGGCCATCCTCTCTTTGGAGCGGGAGCGGGATGCCGTCCTGGCCCGGCAAAACCGGCTTTTGGTCCGGCGGGCCGCACTCCGGCCCTGGGCCGCCTTGGACGCGGACCTGGGTCTTGCCTCCACCAGGCATGTTAAGATTGCCTTTTTGACCTGTCCGGCAGGAGTGGAGTGGGAGACTCTGACTGCCAGACTGGCAGAGGAGGCCGCCGAAGCACAGATTACCCTGGCCTCCTCCGACCGGGAGCTTCACTATTTCCTTTATCTCTGCCATAAGGATCAGGCGGAAGCGGGAGATCAGGTCCTCCGGGCCTTCGGCGCAGCGCCGGCCCCCCTCAAGGACATTACCGGGACGGCGATTAACAACATCGATGCCGTCAACCGGGAGCTGGAGCCGCTGGAGGCCCAGCAGAAAAAGCTGGAAGATGAGATCCGGGCCATGGCAGAGTGCCGAAAGGATCTGGAAATCTGCATGGACCGTCTCCATCAGGAGGAGGCCAAGCAGGCGGCGGCCCAGCGGTCCCTCACCGACGGGTCCATCCTCTTCTTCACCGGCTGGGTGCCGGAGACGGAGGAGGAAGGGGTGATTCGGGAGCTGGAGAAGTTCTCCTGCGCCTGGGAGACCCAGGTTCCAAACGAGGAGGACTATCCGGAGGTCCCGGTCCAGCTTAAGAACGGCCCCCTTACC
>JAHHSE010000180.1 GCA_020025395.1 Oscillospiraceae bacterium | reverse complement strand
GTGGCGGACAGCTCCCGCTGTCCGTCAGCCTGTGCCCTTTGAGCCAGCTCATCCAGATGCTTCAGCAGATCGGGAAGCCCCTTGGGACTTAAATGGGGCAGGGCCTCCGCTGCGGGGAGGAGCACGGCCTGCTCCAGATTTTCCGTCCGCCGCTGGGTGGCAGGGTCGAAGGTGCCCATGGCGTCCACCTCGTCTCCGAAAAACTCGGTCCGCACCGGGGACTCCATGCCGGGGGAGTACACATCCAGAATGCCCCCACGCGTGGCGAACTGGCCGGGGGCCTCCACCTGATCACACCGAGCATACCCGGACTCAGTGAGGGAGCGGGCCAGCCCGATGGGGTCCACACGCTGCCCAAGCCGCAGGGTGAGACAGGCTCGATCCAGCGTTCCGGGGGACAGGGTACGCTGCATCAGAGCCTCTACGGTGGTCACCAGAAGGGGGAGCTCTTCCAGCCTCCGGCGGTAGAAGAGGCGAAGCCGCCGGTGCTCCCACTGGTGGGAGGCGGTGGCGGTGTTGTGGAAGCTGAAGGAGCGGGCGGTGAGCAGGGGGACCGGTGTTTTGGTAAATTGCCCCAGATCCCGCTGCATCCGCTCCCCTTCGCTCTCGTCCCCGCACACCACAACCACAGGGCGGCCGCCGGCCAGATGGAGGGCGGCCGCCAGGTGGGCCCGGTGAACTGCGGCCAGACCGGAGAAGGCCACCGGAGACTGCCCGCCTTCAAAGGCCGAAAGCAGGGTTTGAACCTCGGGCAGAGCAAGAAGAGATTGGGAAAGGGCACGCATATCATTCACTCCTTCGATTCTGAATCATGATATAGTCCTGTACGGGCTTACCTGGGTTGAATTGGAAATTACGCTGGCTTCTAATGTGTGTCCCGTTGGTTGGGAAGGGGCTATGTTCAGGCTGTTGAAACGATCTCTGACTTTTTCGACAGCCCTCAAGCTCCCCGCCCTTCCCCGATAAAAATACTCTGCCGGAAAGGTCGTTTCGCAAGCCGGCCGTGGGAACCAGGCGGTCTGAAAACGACATATTCTGCATAACTCTGGAAAAAGACGGGCAGATCTGTTATAATTGGGAAAACCCGCATCCCCTGCCACACCCGGGCTGGGAGGATACGGCAAAAACCCCCGCTCCACGGTTGGACGGGGGGTAAGGACACTCTGCTGCAGTCCTCTCAGTTTACCCGCTTTTCACCCGTTCGTCAAGGGGAATCCCGGGGAAATGATGGTGTAAAGGGGCGGCATAAATTGAGCATCCGGTTACAAGAAGCTGACACATTACAGGTGAAAAGGATTGCCGCAAGATATGGAATCAGCGTTTTGGAATAGAGGCTGTCACTGATAAGAACTTGTACATTATATTATGGGTAAAAGAAAGTGAGGTGTGATTTATGGAGTACAGAAACGATAAACAAGAAGAACAGCTGGTGAAGGAAATTTCGGAGGGAATCGTTAAGTTGGGATTTGGATTCATCCCGACTGATGCAGAGAAGGAAGAAATTGAAAAGCAAAGAAAAAAGCGTAGGAAGATTGAGAAAATGAAGAACCGTTTTCTTGGTGCAGCAAGGTCTATTGTCTATACGCCTCTTGGGATCGCTTTTCATGCGGTTTCCTTTGTGGCGCGAGGAATCGGCTATATTTCTTCTTTTGGACTGATTATAGGTGTCTATTACCTCTATCAGTCTATTTGTGCATTTACGGACGGTGTACCGATTGGAGAGATTGCCACCATCCGAAAGGCGGTAGCCTTTATGATTGTTCCTTTTATTGCGTATGCGGTTTCTGTTATCGCTGAAAAACTGCAAAGCTACTTCGAGGGGAATGCGTTTTGAGGAATGAAAAAAGGGATGGGGCAGATTTTGGAGAAAAGGGAGGAGGGTCAGCATGGACGATCTTGAGAGCGTCATAGCAACCGGCCGAATCATTGGCTATTGCTGCGGGGTCTTGATAGTCCTGGCGGTGATATTCTATCAGAGGCAAAAGAAGTCCAGGGGAGCACCGGACAGCCCGCCGACGGGTGGCGGATACTGTATGAATC
>JAHHSE010000018.1 GCA_020025395.1 Oscillospiraceae bacterium | reverse complement strand
TTCCTGGGAGGACGGGGGTCGGCTCCTCCGCTGGGAACGGTCCAGGGCTTTCGCTTCTTTCCCTCCCGAAGGTTCTTTTCGTGCTGACGCTTCTCTCGCTGGCGCTGCAGGGCACGGTCCGCCTTGATCCGCAGCTGCTGGGCCGCTGGGCCGTATTGCTCTGGAGCTCTGCGGGACAGCTTCTCTAAAACAGACGCGGCAAAGCCAGAATCCGTCAGTGCCAGCATTGCACAGGAGCTTCGGCCCAATGCAAAGCCCAGCTCCGCCTTGGTGAAGGGAAGCGTAATCCACAGCACATTGCCTGCCTCACCAAAGTGGGCGGCACGGCGGCAGGTGTTGGGAGCGGCATCGGAAGCCAGCAAAACCAGCTTGGCCTGCCTGGCACGACAGATCGCACCTACGGGCTCCTCGCCGATTTCCATCCGTCCCGCCTTGCGGGCAAGGCCGAGCAGATGGAGAATTGGATCATGGGACATCCTGAGGCACCTCCTTCATTTGGGCCTCAAGGGCCTCGTAGACCTCCGGGGGAAGGGCCATTTCAAAGGCACGCTCCAGAGCTCTGGATTTTTTTGCCCGAGCCAGACAGGCTGGGTTGGGACACACATAAGCACCACGGCCGGGCAGCTTCCCCCGAAAATCCAGGGATACCTGTCCGTCAGGGGAACGCACGGCACGAATCAGCTCTTTTTTTGGCTTCATCTCCCGGCATCCGACGCATTGGCGCATGGGTATTTTCTTGGGCACGTCATTCACCCTTTCCCGGAATGGAAAATTTCATCCGTCATTCCCACAGAGGTGGGAGTGTTTCGTCATTCCTGAGCGGTATCCTCAGCGGGGACAGCTTGGTCTTCCTCACCCTCAGCCGCAGCGGAGACTGCCTCCTCAGCTGCTTCAGGTTCAACAGAGGCAGAGGCGGGCTTAATGTCAATTTTGAAGCCGGTGAGCTTGGCGGCCAGACGGGCGTTCTGCCCCTCTTTTCCGATGGCCAGGGAGAGCTGGTCATCGGGGACCACCACCCGGCAGCTCCGCTCCGGCTCCACGATTTCCACACTCAAAACATTGGCGGGGGCCAGGGCCGCGGCAATGTATTCCCCGGGGTCCTCCGACCATTTGATGATATCCACCTTTTCTCCGTGAAGCTCCTCCACGATGTTGTTGACCCGTCCGCCCCGCGTGCCCACACAGGCACCGATGCAGTCCACATCCCGGTCCTCGGACCAGACCGCCAGCTTGGTGCGGCTTCCGGCCTCCCGGGCGATGGACTTTACCTCCACGGTGCCGTCATAGATTTCAGGCACCTCCAGCTCGAAGAGGCGCTTGACCAGACCGGGATGAGTCCGGGAGATCAGGATCTGGGGGCCCCTGCTGGACTTTCTGACCTCCACCACATAGACCTTCAGACGATCCCCTTCCCGGATGACCTCACCCCGGACCTGCTCGGCGGGGGCCAGGTAGGCATCGGTAAACTCGCTTCCGCTGGTGATTCGGAGGGAGGCTGCCCCATTTTTGGGGTCCAGGCGGGTAACCGTCCCTGTGATGATCTCATGCTCCTTGGAGTTAAACTCGTCATAGATCATCCCCCGCTCGGCCTCCCTGATCCCCTGGATAATGACTTGACGGGCGGTCTGGGCGGCGATACGGCCGAAGTTTCTGGTCTTCACCTCAATGGAGACCACATCCCCCAGCTGGGCCTTGGGAAGCTTTTCCCGTGCCTCCTCCAGACTGATTTCCGTGCCGGAGTTATCCACGGTCTCCACCACATCCTTCCGGATGAACATCCGAACCTGGCCGCTGACCTCGTCCGCGTCCACCACCAGGTTATCACCCACATCCTCGTGGTCCCGCTTATAGGCGGAGACCAGAGCCTGGGTGATTTTCTCGATCATATATCCTTTTGGAATGCCCCGCTCGGACTCCAGCTGGGCAACCGCGGCAAAAAACTCGGCGCCGTCCAGCTCGCTGCTCTTCTGGGCTTTTGTGTTCTTTCTCGCAGCCATCTTACTGACTCCTCCTATTTAAAATGTCACATACAGTCTGATCTGGGCCGTCTCTCCCTTCGAGAAGACCCGCTCCCCGGAGGGGGTGGACAGAGTCACAGCCCCGTCCTCATAGCCGGAGAGGGTTCCCACAACGGTTTTCTGTCCATCCAGGGCCCGATAGAGGCGGACCTCCACCTCCCTGCCCATCATCTGCGCAAAATGCTCCGGCTTTTTCAGGGGACGGTCCGCCCCGGCAGAGGAGACCTCAAAAGTATAGCTGCCCTCAATGGGGTCCACCTGGTCCAGCCGGTCGGACAGGGGGCGGGAGACCGCCTCACAATCCTCAATGGAGACGCCCCCCTCTTTGTCGATATAAACCCGCAGATACCATTCTCCCGCTTCCCGGACATACTCCACATCCCAAAGGGTACAGCCCTTTTCCTCCACGATGGGAGCGGCCAGAAGGGCGACCGTTTCGGTGACCTTCGCCATCGTCTTCCTCCCCTTTCCAATTTTTTGCTGGGTCAATTAATTGCAAAAAGAAGAGCGGGACCAGGTCCCACTCTCACTTAAACACTTCTTACACACTTAGTATACCACAGGTTCCCCTGCATTGCAAGGGGTTTTCCCACTTTTCTCCCATTCCTTTCCCGTGGGCGGGGCGTGTCCCGGCACGGCCGCCCTCCTTAATCCGTCTGCCCATGACCTTGAGACTGTACATTGGATGGTCCATGGCGGTCTGATTGACTCCTCAATCGTAAAAGGTCAGGCTCCCCTTTCCCTTTTTCAGCGTCAGGGTATAGCCAAAGGGATCGTAATCAATGGTGAGAATCAGGATTTCTCCCGGATCCTCTGACTCCTTCCCCAGCTGCACCGTGGACGGAATTTGCGTCAGGTCCATATCCTGTGTCAGCTGAAATCCCGCCTCATCCCGCAGGTATTGGATGTATTCCACCAGATCCTCCTGGACGGAATCCGACTGATAGTGGACGCTCTCTGTGCGGACTCCATCGCTGATCTCTGTGGACATGGAGGTGACATTTCTCTTTTCCACCACCGCTTTAATGGATTTTATGGTGTCGCTCCCCATGGTGTACTCCTCCGCGTTGGCGGCGTTTCCTACCATCAGAAACGCCGCCGTTCCGCCAATGAGCCCCAGGCCCACAATACAGGCACATACAATTAAAAAGATTTTTATTCCTTTTTTCATATCGGAACCTCCCTTGAACGCTTTGGATCCATTTGACTGCACCGATCCGTCTGCCCTTGTCCACGGGTCTCCCTCATTCGGACGGATCGTCCCCTTGAAAGCCATCTTCCCGGCCTCCTTTACCAGGCCTCCCATCGGATGGGTTCCGCCCCCTCGCTCTGCAAACAGCTGTTGACCCGAGAGAAGGGACGGCTTCCAAAAAAGCCCCGTCCGGCGGAGAGAGGACTGGGATGGACGGTGGCGATCAGATGCTTGCGCTGAGGGGGGGCCGGGAGGGTGTTCCAAGCATTCCGCACCACGGTTTGGGCATACTTTCCCCACAGGAGAAAGACCACGGGCTGATCCAGGGTCAGGAGAATCCGCACGATCTCCCCGGTCAGAGTCTGCCAGCCCAGCTTGGCGTGGCTCTCCGGCTTTCCCTCCTCCACCGTCAAAACGGAATTGAGGAGCAGCACCCCCTGCTTGGCCCAGCCGGAAAGATCTCCATTGGGCGGGCAGGGACAGCCCAGATCCTGGCTCAGCTCCTTAAAAATATTCCGCAGAGAGGGGGGCAGCCTGCAGTCGGCCGCCACAGAGAAGGAGAGTCCGTTGGCCTGCCCTGAGCCGTGGTAGGGGTCCTGACCCAGAAGCACACATTTTACCTCCTGAGGCTGGGTGGTCTTCAAGGCCTGAAAGACCGCCTCCTGGGGCGGATAGACTACCCAGCCCTCCTCCCTCCGTTTCCGGACTCGGTTCATTGTCTCCACCGTCTCTTCCCGAACGGCGGCGGACAGCAGCGGATACCACCCGCCGAGTTGGTCCCGCAAGGCCTCCTCCGTAAAGGGATGTGCTTGCAAACACATACACGGTTCCTCCATTTCCGAATCCTGTACTCTATGTTCCTGCGACGGTTTTCTTCGGATCGATATCAGTATACCATGCAGAGGGGAGATCGTCCAGATTCTTTTGGAGGATCGGTGCGGAGAAATCGATGTGCACCCTTTCTTCTGTGCCCTGGGACCCGGGAAATCCCCGGCCCCGCTCTCCCGAAATTCCGCCTCTTGCAGTTGTGTCACTCAAAAACAAAGATTTCTTCAATGGGTGCTTCTACTGCTCGTGAGAGATCAACCGCCAGTTTCAGGGATGGATTATATTGTGCTTTTTCCAGGCGCATAACGGTTTCTCTGCGGACTCCGACCATTTCCGCCAGCTGCTCCTGTGTCAAATCCTTTAATTGCCGATACTTTTTCAATCTGCATTCAAACTCCGCCATACCTCAATCCCCGCTTTCAACCCCGTGGTCATCATGGTCATAGCGATAGAGCAGGTATTCAGAGAGAAATGTCCTTAAGGCAAGGGCAAGTGATAAGACTATGATGACTGCAATCAATGTATACTCCAGACTGCCGAACAATTTCCCCCCACAGAGAATGACCAATGCCAGAAAAATAATCGAGAACGCAATGTTGGACGCTTTCAAGCCGGCTCTCGCCGCATTTTCACGGAACCGCTCATCCATAAAGGTTCCTGACATTTTTCCCTCATAGTAAAATCCAAAGAAGCCAAAGAACAGGAAAAATGCAAATGGGAAAATGCTGCCGTCCACGGAATATGTCCAAAAACCACCGAACCCCAAAAACCCTAAAAAGCCCAAGCAGCCAAGTTTTGGATTGAGCTTGCGGGTTCTGTTTGTTTTTTCGAGTTGCTTTCCCTGCTTGCAGCCGCTGAATACAAGCGTAATCAATAAGGTGATTCCATAAATACAGGCACGAGACACCGAAAGGATCATCGGAAGATCCTTGACCTGAAATTCATAGCTTTGAAAGTCCATTGGAACAACCAGGCGGGAATCATTCCATGTGACAGCATACCACGAGGAAACAAGCAACAGCAGCACACACAAAACGCCCCAGCCAATCAACAGTTTCGTTTTTTGTTTCATAATGATACCTCCCACAAAATGAGATGTAAACATCTCTTCATGAGATAAATATATCACTTTTCGAAGGCGGTGTCAATAGCCGGGGATGCCGCCTGTTTTTCCCGTGGATATACCCCCTTTTCTTTGTTTCAGCGGCGCAAATTCAACCTCCCATGGTCACAAATGGAAGGGATTCCAAAAAGAGAAACAAGATTTGGCATATCGTTTTACATGGAGAGATTTTAATTGTAAGCTATGATGATTTTCATCAGTAAGAAAGAGACACATGGTATCATTCGCACCGAACACAAACGGTTCCTCATCATAGAGCTGCCCCAGAAATGTTCCATTCTCAAGCAGTTCTTCCGGACACCACCCCTGACGCTTGGAACAAAATAAGAGATGGGCGGGCTTCCCGCCATACTTATTCAATCCGTCAGAATAACCTTATCTTGTCGCTGGCATAAAGGGGTGCGGATAGCGGTAACAAAATAGAAACCCTGACATCTCTGTTATTTTGTTCTCCCTATATAGCTCCTCTTTCGTATCAATTTCAACGGATGGCAGGTCTGGTGGAAGTTTGCTGAACCCGCTTTTATTGAATCGTACGATAGATTTCCAGCAGAATCTCTTTCTGATCTTTTACCTCCGGAATCATTTCTCCAGTATTCTCCATCTCTTTCCACTCATTTAAACCATCCAAATATTTGTAGATTAAATTGATGTTTTCCCTATTATTTCTTCCATTAGTCTTTATAAACTTTAGTTACCGAATAGCTTCCTTATAGGCTTTTTCAACATAGAAACACTGTGACAACGCGGCAGTTTTCACCGCCTGCAGTGCGAACCATACCGGCAATGCACCACGCACTACAAGGAACCGATTCCCTCAACGGTAACATTCAGAGACATCATTTACACTCCCCTTTTTGGGGATGAATCTTGAGATGGATTTCCTCAGGGTTTGCGGTCATAGGGCATATCGGGACGGACATCCAGATCGATGATCTCCCAGGCGTCATAAAACTGCAAATACCGGTCCCGACTCCAGCGGAGGGTCTTTCCATCCGGATGGAGACGGTCACAGATTACCGCCGAGAGATCCTTTTTAATATAGGAGAAGGAGTTAATCCCCACCGAGGCAAAGACCCGGAAGCCCTGCTCCTGAAGGTAGCGGAGCGCAGGTCCGGTGGTGTGCCAGTCATCTCCGTCCGGTCTCGCACCATGGGGGTAGAAGAGAATCTGAGTGGGACCGACCAGGGAGCCGACCTCGTCCAGCCAGCGCTGCGTGTCCTTTTGAATCAGCTCCAGACTCTTATTGGCCAGGTTGATATGACCCCAGGTATGGGAGCCGAAGGTCCATCCGGTCTCTTTCAGCCGTTGGATAATGGGTTTGACGGCCTCCCGCTCCTTTTGACGGTTTTCCTCCCACTTTGCCACCTCTGCAGGGTCCGTGATCTTGGAGTCGGTCTGGGTGCGGTAGCCCAAGATCCCCTCATAGCCTGTGAGTGAGAGGCAGGCCTTGGCCCCGTTGAGGGAAAAATCGGGATGCTCCTCTACAAACTGATCCAAAATAGTGATGGCATCCAGATCCCGGCTCACTACCTCATTTCCCTGCGGGTCCAGGCCCCAGGCCCGAATCTCTCCGTTTTCATCCAAAATAAGCTTGTGGGTAAAGCCGTCATGAAGCATATAGGGATAGTAGTTCGTGTCATCAAAGGAGAGGATGAGGGGCATCTTCCCCTCCGGCAGCTTCAGGGTATTGCGGACCATGTGGGGGCCGGACGCATCTGTGACCTCGCTCCACACAGATTCCATGGGAATCAGGATATATCCCTTTTCATAGACATTTTGCAGAATCTTATTGTATTCACCCACCGTGACCATCCAGTCGTCAATGCCCTGTGCGTTGCTCTCCCCATCAAAGGCCAGCTCCGGATAGGCCACCACAGGGTGGAAGAAAAGATGCTCCACCGGCTTCTCCGGCCCCCACTCCTGGGTGAGCTGATCCTCGGACCAGTAGGTCTTGACCGCCTCATAGGGATCCGGCTTTGGCGTCGGCTCCGGTGAGGGGGTGACCACCGAAGTTTCCGACGGATCCTTGCTGTCCTGCTCCCCTCCCCCGCCGGTGCAGGCTGTCAGACCCAATGTCAGCGCGGCGGCCAGCAGAGCAGATAGATATCTCTTGACATTCATATTTACTTCCCTCCACATACGTAAATTCACCAAGTATTATATCAAAAAGAGAGAGAAAAGAAAATCTGAAAAAATGAAAAACAGTTCCCATTTCTTACAATTTTACGATGCGCCTTGGGGACATCTTTTTCCTGTTGCAAAAAAGGCTTTTTTCTGATAGACTATATAGGATCAATTTCCCCGACTTTTCTTAGGAGATGGATACATGACCAATAAAAAAGAAAAATTGAACGCCCAGAGCCGTCGGGAAGAAGAGGCCCTCAACCGTGTCCTCCTCTGGATTGGCGGCGCTGCCCTTCTCATTGTTTTTACCCTTTTTTTGAACCGCTACTATGTCAACTACAGCACCTCAGAGATCATGTTTGCCGCCGGCCTTTCCAAGGTCCTGCCCATTCTCTCCGTCCTGGCTGTTTTGGGTTTCCTCCTGTTTGGCTTCCTGTCTTACCGCTCCAAGCAGAACGGGCATTGCAAGTTCCTCTTCCTCTCCATCCTCTGCCTTGGCCTAAGTGTCTGCTCCTTTCTGGTCTGGCGCTTCTCCGGTACTGCCATTCCCTTCCTCTGCGGAACGATTTTGTCTGCGGCTGTCCTGGCCTTGGTCTACTACCTTTATCCCAGAGAGTTTTTCCTCATTTCCTTTAGCTCCGCTCTGGGCATTCTGGGTCTCTGGCTCATCCGCCGGGCGGCCGGTACCCCTCACACCGTCCTGCTTTACAGTTATCTGACCGCCGCGGCCCTCCTCCTTGCCCTCATCGCCTTTGGGACCTGGAAGCTTCAGAAAGAAAACGGGGTCTGGAAGGACCATCGCCTCTTCCACAAAAAAGCCATCTATCCCCTTGTCTATCTGACCTGCGCCCTGATCGCCGTTCTCCTGGCAGCCGGTGTGATACTGGGGGGCAGTATGGCTTACTATCTGCTCTTTGCCGTTGTGGTCTGGGTCCTCATCATGGCGGTATACTTTACTGTCAAGCTTTTGTAAGTCTTCCCGGAAAGTCCATCGAAATTCATGGCCGTCTGTTCCCACCGCTCCGGCGGGAACAGACGGCCTCACTGCGCTTGCGACCCGTCACAAACTTGGGACCTATCCTCTGCAGCCCTGCTGTCCTTCAGCCGCTTCGACTTGCTTTTTTGAGGGGAGCCCCCCATGGATCGCACAGCCCTCAACTATAGGGGAAGAGATAGCCCTCCACAGGCTCCGCCGGGAGGACAGACAATACATGAATCTGCGGCTCATCCTGTCCCCGATACTGTCCTCGATGGAGGGTGCCCGTCACAGTCACCCATGAATCCGGCTCCACCTCATCCATCTTGTCATACACGCAAACCACACCGCATGGCGCCAGATCCGCCACACAGCAGGCCATCACCAGACGCGCGGGAACAAACTCGTTTTCGGAAAACACAGCCGGGTCCTGATAAACGGAGCCTGTCATGGTGATCTCATACCCTTCAAATTTGTCCAAATGTTCCGTAATCGCAATCAGCCACTGGTAAAACTCCTCGTTACTCACGATTATTCTTCGGTTTTCCTCATCATAGCCATGCAGGGCCAGCGGCTCCCCGTAGACATCTGCAGACAGATAGATATCCGTTCTCTCAGGGCGTTGTTCGGGCGCATCTTCCGCCGGCCAGATCAGCCGCATCCACTCTGATGCCTCTGTCAGAGCCGTGTCTGATGGAGGGCTTTCCTTCGGTCCGGACGACGGGATGCCGATGATGCTGCCCGTCAACAGGCCTGTGGAGCCGGAGAGATGGGAAATTCCCATCTCTCCATGAGGCAGGAACAGCAGGATCATGGGGAGCAGCAGAATCAAAGATCGGCCGATTCGCTTCCTATACACGGTTTTAAAAAGATCCCGCATGGAAACCGCAGCCCAGATCCCCATTACAAGGACGGTGAAAAAAAGGTATGGCCTCATGCGCGGCGTTACATAGGAGAGATATTGCTCTGAGCAAAGCAAATAGAGTACCGCCGCTCCGAACAGGATAAAACAGGATGACTCTATCACCGCCTGTGTATTGACTCTATTCCTTTTCACGATAAAATCCTTTCTAAGCCCAAGCGAAAAGCCAGATACACGACCGTTCCGCACACCAGAAACATTGTCAGTGCCAATCGGAGAATAAACGGTTTGGAAAAACTGCCGGAAAGCAGGATCAGGTTCTTCACATCCATCATTGGCCCGAATACCAGAAAGCCCATCAATGCTCCCATGGGAAATTGGTTGGAAACGCTTCGGGCAACCACCGCATCCGAAGAGGAGCAAAGGGAGAGAGCGAACGCCATTCCCATCATCAGCACAAGGGGGATCAGCAGCCCGCTCTTTTCTCCGTCCCAGGACACATCGCCGTACAGCGCTTGGAACAGAGCAGAGACAAAGGCACCCAGAATCAAATATTTGCCTACCTCAAAAAATTCCAGCTTGGCATGGCGGAGAAGGAGGAAAAGTTTTCCGAACCGTCTGCCGGGAGAGGATGCGTCATACCAGCCGCAGGCGCAGCAGACTGCGGGCGCTCCAAAGCTCGTCTCTTCCCGCCGCGAGGCCTTCCCGGAAAATGTCATGCCGATGAGGACCGCGCACAGAGTCCCCAGCCCAACCCTGCACAGGACGACAGACAAATCCCCGTTGAAGGCATACCAGGTGCTGAGAATGGCTACAGGGTTGATGATCGGGGCAGCGGCCACAAAGGAGACGGCCGCTGTCATGGGGACTCCCTTGCGCACCAGACTCCGAAAGACCGGAATGGAAGCGCAGTCACACACCGGCAGACAGAAGCCGGCCAGTATCGCAAACAGCATTCCGCCGGCCAAATGCTTTGGGAACCAGCGTTCGATGAGCTGCCGGGAGACAAAAATCTGGATTATGGAGGATAGGAGGACACCGATCAGAAGGAAAGGGACAGCCTGAAGCAGGATTCCCAAAAAAACATTGATTAAAATATCAAGCTGATTGGAGGCGCCCTGCCAGCCCTCCAAAACAGGACGGAACATCAAAGATAAGGCGACGCAGAGGCCGATCCCCGCCAGAAGGGTGAGGCTCCGGTTTCGTCTTGGTCGGCTCAGTGCCCGCTCCACATCCCGCAGCGGCTTGAGAGGCAGCACCTTCACGCCGGGATTCCAGGTTCGCACATTTCGTTTTAACCGGCGAAAAAAGGAGGCGGAATCTGTATTACTCATAACAACGATATCACTGTTGGAAAGCTGCTCCAACTGAATCCCGCCGGTCTGCGCCACGAGCTGTTCCAGCGTTTTCCCATTCCCCAGATACAGGATCTTTTCAATCCGGCAAAAGTCGCCCAGAGTCCCGGTGACCTCTCCTGATGGCGATGGAAACAGCTCCCACAGATAGGAGAAGGAAAGAACGCCGTTCCATTCAACCCATATCTCCTCCGGCTCATGGTGGATCAGAACGCTGTAAATCTTTCCGGCGACCTCGCGTGTCTCCCTCTGCACCTCTTTGATGGAAAAGCGGAGCAGTGTCAGAAAACCATCTCGCGGGGTGTTGTCTATCGGTTCTTCCACTCCGTGTTCAAACTGGATCAGCAGGAGCGCACGGCCCTCCGAAATACGGCGGCGGAGCAGCATATTAATCAGAGAGGTCTTCCCGGCATCTAAAAAGCCACTGATGACATAGACAGGAGCCAAGTCAAATTTCTCCCTTCTCCGGTCTGCAAATCTCTGAAAAGAGCGCCATGATCTTTTCTTTTTTAAGGTTTCTTCCGATCACACAAAGCTCACTTCCCTCCGCATCCGTCTCTTCGACCTTCAAATCACCCGGCAGAAACTGCAGCGCCAGAAAACCATCTGCCCCCCGGAGGATTCCCTTGGCCCGCAGGACCATTCCATATTCGGGGTCCTCCAGCGCAGAGAACTTCTGTTGGATCACGGACAAAGAAAGCTCCCTTTGAGGAAACCGAAGGGTTAAGGTATCAAAGACTTCGGGTGCGTGCCGGGCATGGTCATCTCGGCTTTGCTCATGGCAGCACATAGGAGCATGGGTGTGGTGTCCACAGCAGGAGCAGCCCTCATGCTCATCCAGAGCCGGCCGGGCAGATATCCCGGAAGTCCCACCCTCCAGCAGCTCCGCGGCGGTTAAGCTCTCCCACGGTTCCAGAAATACCCTGGCTGCGGGATTGAAACGCTCCGCAAGCTCCCTCGCCTGTTTCAGATCCGCTTTCCCCTCTCCTCCCCGGCTGAACAGAAGGGTGTCTGCGTGTGCCACCTGATCTTCAAAGAATTCACCGAAATTTTCCAGGTAGTGAGCGCACCGTTTCGCGTCCACCACCGTGATTTTTCCTGCGATCCTGGCGAAAGGAGAGACGGCTCTGTTTTGGCAGGCCTTCTCTACATCGGACAGCTTACCCACACCGGAAGGTTCAATGATAATCACTTCCGGGCGGTGTTTTTTCAGCAAAGCACCCAGTGCGGCGATAAAGTCCCCGGTCAGAGTACAGCAGATGCAGCCGGAATCCATCGCTCTGACCTGAATCCCGCTTTTTCTAAGCAGGGCTGCGTCTATATTGATCTCCCCAAAGTCGTTCTCAATCAGCGCGACCCGTTTTTCTCCAAAACCTTCACTCAGCAGCTTTTGGATCAAGGTTGTTTTTCCGGCACCTAAAAAGCCGGAAACAATATAAATATCAGTCATAACTATCTCCTTATATGCGGTTTGTCCAACGCAGTCGGACATACAGTGTTTTTCCGGTCAGGATCAGCAGCAGGCAGATGACACCCACCAAAACAATGGTGCTGCCCGGTTTCAGCTGCCCGTAGTACGCTATCAGCAGGCCGGAAACGGTGAACAGCTCGGCGAAGATGACAGACCACAGTACCGTCTGGCGATAACTTTTTCCAATCTGCATCCCGCAGGCTACGGGTATCACCATCATGGATGATACAAGGAGGGCCCCTACTGTGCGGGCCGCGATGGATATCGTAACAGCGGTGAGTATGGTGAAGATACTGTTCACGGCGCCGACCGGAATCCCGGATCGCTGCGCGGCCCGTTCATCCAAAGCCAGGTAAAAAAGCTCCTTGTAAAAGAGTAAGAAAACAGACAAAACCAAGATGCTCACAAGGACCACCCCGATCAGCTCCGAATGGCTGATGGCCACGATGCTTCCGAAAAGAAAGCTGTGGAAGCTGGCGGCACTGTGTACGAAGCCGGACAGAACCCCTGCCAGCCCGATACCGGCCGACATGACAATGGCAATGGCCATTTCCGCATACCGCGGGAGTTTTTTCCGAATGGCCTCAATACAAAAGGCGGCACCCACACAGGCGGCTGCGGCCCCCAGCACAGGGCTGATCTCCAGGAGCAATCCTCCGGCAACACCGGCCAGGGAAGTGTGAGAAAGCGCATCCCCGATCATGGAGAGCCGTTTGAGTACAATCACCACCCCTACGCATGGAACGATCACCGCAAGCAGGATCCCGACCAAAAACGCCCGCCGCATAAAGGCGTATTCAAATACAGCCACAGATACCCTCCCCTCCTTTCGATATGCGGCTTGATCGCCCTTCCTCCCGCAGTACCTGCTCCGGGGTCAGCACAGTCATTTTTCGATGCTCCAAGCAATAAACCTGAGAGGCATAACCACAAATGCGCTCCACATCGTGGCTGACCATCAGAATGGTCAGACCCCGGTTCCCGTTCAGTCTGGACAGCAGCCTGTAAAAATCCTCCGCGCTCTCCTGATCCATGCCGGAGGTCGGCTCATCCAATATCAGCACATCGGGCATGGATACCAATGCGCGGGCCAAAAGAACACGCTGCCGCTGACCGCCGGACAGTGCGCCGATCAGCCTCCTTCCGTATTCCTCCATGCCCACCAGCTCCAGCGCCCGCTGCACCTGTTCCCGATGTTTTTGCCCGGGGAATCGGCAGAGCCCAATTTCAGCGCACAGATTGGCCTGTACAATTTCACGGACAGAAGCCGGAAAATCCGCATGGCGGGCCAGGCCCTCCTGTGGAACATAGCCGATCTTCCTCCACCCACGGAAAGATCCCGCATCCCTGCCCAGCACCCGGATCGTACCCGATGTGGGCGGCAATTCACCCAGCAGCAGCTTGATCAGTGTGCTTTTCCCCGCTCCGTTTGCCCCGATCAGGGCAGCAAAGCTGCCCTGATGAAGCCGAAAGGAAATTTGGGTCAAAACCGGAACCTCTCCATAGGAGAAGGAGAGATCTTTCGTTTCCAGTATTAACATAGGTTATTGCAGCGCCTCTTTCAGGGCATCCAAATTCTGTCTCATGACAGAAAAATAGTCATCACCCGCCGCCTGCTGCTCATCACTGAGCCCCTCCAGCGGACTGAGTACTCTCACCTCAGCGCCTGTAGCATCCGCAATGGCCTGAGCGACCTTAGGGCTGACCAGCTCCTCAGAGAAGATCACTTTGACTCCGCGCTCCGCCACAAAATCCTGAATCTCCGCCATCCGTCCCGGATTTGGCTCAGAATCCGGCTCGATGCCCTGAATGCCGAGCTGATTGAGACCGTAAGCCTCACAAAGATAACCAAACGCTTCATGAGACACCACGATATCTTTCCCGGATACCTCGCCCAGCCTGTCCCTATACTCCTGATCCAGCTTATCGCACTCCCCACTCCATCTGCTATAGTTGGACGCATAGTACTCCTTGTTGTCGGGGTCTGCCTTGACCAGGGCATTTTTGATATTTTCCATTTGCTGCTTGGCGTTTCCGGGCGCCATCCAAACATGGGGATCATACCCTGTCTCGTCAAGGTCATGATGCGTTTCATGCTCCTCTTCATGAGACTCCGACGCATCCTCGTCACCATGAGAATGACCTTCCCGCAGCGTGATCCCCTCGGAGGCTTCCACAGTTACCAGATCCTGATGCTCCAGACTGTTCAGCACATCCTCCACCCACTGCTCCATTCCCGCACCGCTGTATACAAAAACATCTGCCTGTTCCAGCGCCGCCAGATCCGAGGCGGTAGGTTCCCAGTCGTGGGGCTCCATGCCGGACGGAATTAGATTTGTGACCTTCACCCTGTCCCCACCGATCTTTTGGGTGAAGTCATACATGGGATAGAAGCTGGCCACCACAGACAGCTTTTTTTCAGAGTCGGAATCGGACCCTGTCTGACCATATGAACCGGCAGAGGGAGAAGGTTTTGTACCGCAGCCGGTCAGAAGAGAGAATGTCAAAAGCATAGAAAACACCGAAGAAAGAAAGGATATCCATTTTTTATTCATAAAAACAGCCTCCATTTTTGCATAACCTCTTATTTTCGGGCGCAAAAAAGCAAGGCAAAAGCAGCCCATCTCAAATTTGGAAATGGACATACTTTTCCCTTGCGGAAGGCAGATTTAATTATCCAGGCGTATTTTCAGTGCTACCAGGGTTTCTGCGGGGCATCCCCCCTTGGCCGAGATCAACGCCGGACAAAGGAGGAAGAGCCATGTGTAGAGCAGATAGGAAGTCCCCCCACTCAATGCCTCTGACATATGACGGACAGCGGCAACGCATCCTTTGATCTCATAGCAGATCTCACAGTCATTGCCGATGCAGTCATGCTCTGCGTGGGTGACGATGAAAAGAGTGGACAGGAGTAAAACGGCAGTCAGACAAATCATCAGACCGAACGCAAAAACACGCTTGCGCTTTCTCTGCCATTCCATCCCTGTCACCTCCTGTTTGATATCAATTGTCTTCCTTATTTTGCCCGGCGCACCCCGGACAGTAGCCATACAGCACAGTGTACCGGGGATCAATCTCAAATTGGTGGTCGGATTGGATATGTCTGGTCAGGGTTTCTAATTTCCTGCACTCCAGCGGGTAAGCCCTGCTGCATATGAGGCAGACCAGCTTTCCGCTGGCAGCCGCTGCCCTCTCTCCAACATACCGATACCGGGCACGATTTCCCTCCGCGGACGGAACCTTCATGACAAAACGCTCCTCCGCAAGACGCTCCAAGGCACGGTATATGGTTGTTTTTCCCACCTCAACACCCTTCTCTTGCAAGGATGCCCAGATACCATGCGCAGTCAAATCCATCCCCTGGCATCCTCGCAAGTGATCCATGATGATCTGCCGCTGTCTGGTCTTGTACCGACCACGCATACTCATGACCGTACACCTTCTAATTTGAAAAAGTATTTCATATTATACGGCGTATGCCCAACTTTGTCAATAGAATCCGTCTGCCTCCTGCATTCAGAAAGGCGGGTAACAGCGGCTGAATCGGATGAGGTGCTGTCTTTGAGGAAACAGAAAAAAGCGGGATCCGGCAGCCCCTTGCAGGCACCGGATCCCGTCTTTTTTTGTTTGTCCGCATGGCGTTTCTCTTGCAGCGGACGCTTGGAAAACAGGCGCTTCCGCAATGTTCAGCGTGTGTGGACTTACCTTCGACCTGTGAGGTCCCGAGCGGCGTCTCCAATCCCATGGGCGGCATCTCCCACGACATCTCCGGCTCCATCGATCAGATCCCCAGCGGCATCCCCCACATTTCCCATGGGGGTCTGGTCGGGATTCTTCTGGTCGGTCACTCCATTTTGATTCCCGTTGGTGGAATTGCCCGGTGTTTGGCTGGGAGACGGGGAGTGAGAGCCTGTGGCAGGGGCAGGCGTCGGGGTGACGCCGGGCGCTTTATCCTTGGTGCAGGCCGTCATGGAAATCCCCAGGACCACGGACAGACAAAAGACAAGGAATTTTTTCACGATGCATCCTCCTAAATCATAATAACTGCAACATCAGCAGGTATCCTGTTCTAGTATGGACGAAACGGCGGAAAAAACTCTGGAATATTTTCCCTTCTGCAAAGTATGTCCAGCGTAATTTCAGAAAAACGGGACATACTTCAAAAAAGCATGTCCCGTTTTTTTATTTGTCTTTCAGCAGCTTATTGAGTTCCGCCATAAAGGTGTTAAGGTCCTTGAATTGACGATAAACCGAGGCGAAGCGGACATAGGCCACCTCGTCCACCTCTTTGAGCTTCTTCATCACAAGCTCCCCGATCTCCACGGAGGAGATCTCCCGCTCCATCTGGTTTTGCAGGGATTGGTCAATGTCCACAGCAATGCCGTTTAGGGTATCAAAGGAGACCGGGCGCTTTTCACAGGCCCGGATCATTCCGTTTAGGAGCTTACTCTTGTCAAAGGTCTGACGGCTCCCATCCTTTTTGATGACCACCAGGGGCAGACTCTCCATGGTCTCATAGGTGGTAAACCGTTTGTGGCACTCCAGACACTCTCTTCTCCGACGGATGCTGGAGCCTTCGTCAGAGGGCCTGGAATCCACCACCTTACTTTCTAAATTGGAGCAAAACGGACATCTCATATCGATCCTCCCAACCGCTTCTCTCAGCCGATCTGATAGGCACCCCGCACCAGCAGAAGAACGGACTCCCGGGCGGTCAGCCCATGCCCATCCCCTGTCACCAGATAGAGGTGATTGGGGGCCAGAACTTCCCCGCTCCCCAGGTCGGTTCCGGCTGTGGTGTCCACCAAACCGGGAGCGGCAGGGGCCAGACAGACCGCCTTTCCGCTCCGCAGGAGCAGCTCTCCCCCGCCTGAGAGGGTAAGCGTCTGCCCCGCTGTCAGGGAGACCTCTGTAAATTGGGCGGAGGACCCGGTCTGTCCTACGGTGCCCTGTCCGGGATTCTGGCCCATCCGGGCGGCAAGCTCATCCAGTTTTTTTTGAAATTTGCTCTCCAACACCTTGTCCCGCTCCACCGCCTTGGCCTCGATCTGGGCGGTCAACTGAGGGAGGAATGTGTCATTCAGATATCCCAAAGTCACCAGGGGATTTTCCGCGCTGCCCTGGGTGGCAGCCGCGGTGAGAAGAAGGCCTCCTGTCAATAAGAACCCCGCGGTCAGGCGGCCCGTCCATTTCTGTTTCATCTTATGTACCTCATATTCCTCTTCCCCACGGCTGGCACCGTGGGGAAGATGTCATTAAATCAGCTGCTCCGGATGCAGTCCAAAGCTCACGGCAATTGCCGAATCTACCTTGTGCATCAGAGCGTTGTCCAAACAGCCCATACGCTCTCTCAGCCGTCTTTTGTCCAGTGTACGGATCTGCTCCAGCAAAATGACCGAATCCTTGGGCAGTCCGTAATTCATGGCCGACAGGGCAATGTGGGTAGGCAGGCGGGCCTTCCCCGTCTGACTGGTGATGGCGGCGGCGATTACAGTCGGGCTGTGGCGATTCCCGGTATCATTCTGGATAATGAGGACCGGACGCACCCCTCCCTGTTCGCTGCCCACCACCGGGCTAAGGTCTGCGTAAAAGATTTCTCCACGCTTCACACTGTTATCCACAAATGCTCACTCTCCGCGGTACAATAGTTTCCGCACTACCTTCTATGTAATGCGGTCACTATCATTGTCCCACAAGGCGGACAGATTTATACCCGCCGCCGGCCCGGCATTTTTGCAAATCCTCTCCGCACCATTCTATGCCGGCCTGTTTCCACGGGTTCCATCTCAAGGGTGAGGGTAAGTTTGTGTACAGAGACAGTGTAACACAGCGGGACCGGGGACGCAATGGAGAAATGGAATTTCATCGCCTGTCTGTGAAAATATTTCCGTCACACCTCCTCCTTCCACTCAAATCCGCTGACTTCGCATCGAAGTCCGGTCCATCCGTCCACCCGAATTTCCCCCCGGCAGAGGGCGAAATCCTCCTGGCGAAACCAGAGGACGGT
>JAHHSE010000179.1 GCA_020025395.1 Oscillospiraceae bacterium | reverse complement strand
GCCCTCCCTCTGGTCCTCCTCCGGATTGGGGTCCACCCAAAACTCCGAAAAGAGCATCCTGCCGTTCCACTCCATGGGAATGATGTAGTGGTTAATCGGCATATAGACGCTCTCGTTGATTAAAATCGCGCTGACCAGCTGCTGAAAGATCTCCCGGACCTCGGGACTTCCGCCCCCCTGCAGGGCCTTGCCCGCCGCGGAGGCCAGATGGTCAGAGAACACCTTGGCGGGGGAGCTTTCCAGAAATTGACTGTTCCCCAGGAGCTTGAGCAGGGTCTGATCGTCTATGGCACCCAATTGATTTTTCAGAACCCCGTAGCTGGTAAGCTGGTGGAAGCTGCGGAGGAGGTTTTCCTCCGAGCCGTTTTCATACCGGGCCACATCCAGGGCCAGCAGACTGAGAAGGCTTCTGGCGGCACCCACATCGTGGGTCTGCTTCACATAGTTGGAGATATGGGGGAAGAGTCCCCGCTGAAGGAGCTGAAGGGTTCCCTGCCGATCCCCCGCCTGGATGCTGTTTTCCAGCTGGGCAATGATGGTATGGAGCTGTTCCGCCCAGCTGGCGGGGATGGATTCGGCCATTCCGCTCAGATTGCGGAGCAGGTTTCCCTCAATGTGCCTGGAGGAGGAGAAATCGGAATAGACCTTTAAAAACTGGAGGATGTCCGTGCGGACATATTCCGAAGAGGCCTTGTCGTAGGCGCTCCGCAGCAGGGCGAAAAGGGCCCCTCCAAACCGGGACCCGGACTTGAGCTGCCCTTGGAGGAAGGTGAGAAGCTGGCCCTCATCCATCCGGAGCATTTCCAGGGCCTTGGACAGCTCGGCTGCCACGCCCTCCCCCAGTCCCGACTGGACGACAATCCCCTCCTGCGCGGCGAAAAGACGGCTCAGGACTGCCGCAAGGTCCGGGGTTTCCCGAAGCCGCTGCAAAAAGGTATGAAAATTAGAGTCGTAGCGAATCTGGTTGGAGTTGGCCAGAGAGGCGCTGTCCTGCTGGTCGGTACGACCATCGGGGCGGACCACCCGACCGGGGTCCACCACATTTTTGATCTGGGTACTGTCTGGGGGGAGTGCTATATTTCGATTGACGGCGGCCTTATCATATCCTGGAACAGGGTTAGCCGCACCAAGCAAATCAGCCATTTTCGACACCTCCACAATAAAAGTTGCATGAACTACTTATTTTTTTTGCGCCGGATGCCGATATATAAAAAGATAATAACAAAGGTGGTGTTTTTAATGGGCAGCGGCAATGATATCTTGGATATGTACATCTATGAGACAAACACATTACTCGAACAACTGGAGAACATCGTTCTGGAAGCGGAAAAGGTGGATACCTTTTCGGAGGAAGCTGTAAATGAGATCTTCCGGATCATGCACACCATCAAGGGCTCCTCCGCCATGATGGAATTTGATTCCCTTATGACGGTTGCCCACCGAATTGAAGATTTGTTTTTTATTGTCCGAGAGGGAACCATGGATGTTGTCCCCGTGGCAGACCGTCCCGCGCTTTTTGATTTGCTGTTTCGGTCCATCGATTTCTTCCGCAGTGAAATCAGTCATGTGGAAGCCAACGAGCCACTTAGTACAGATATCGACAGCTTCCATGAAGATATTAATAGTCTGGTCGCTAAAATTAAGGGAGAGGACACGAAGCCGGACAAGGAGGCCGGGAAAGAGGATCAGGCCGCCCCTGCCGTGCAGGGGGCCGCGCCTGCCGCTGTAAAGGGCAATTCGGATTATCCATACAGTCTGGCGGTGTTCTTTGACGAGGGCTGCGGCATGGAGAATCTGCGCTCCTTCATGCTGGTCAGCTCCATCCGGGACATCTGCTCGGAGTCGGCCTTTCTCTTTACCCCGGACGATGTGGAGCAGAATCCTGCCAGCTCCGAGCTGGTGGCGGAAAACGGGTTCCACCTGATGTTCAAGAAGAAGGAGGACCGGGACAATGCCATTACCATCGTAAAGTCCGCAGGCTCCGTCAAAAATTATCAGACCCGTGATGAACCTGTGGAGGAGGCCCCTGTGAAGGAGGTAAGGGCAAAGCCCAGCCAGGAGAAGGCGGCCCCCGCC
>JAHHSE010000178.1 GCA_020025395.1 Oscillospiraceae bacterium | reverse complement strand
CTCCGGAGCAGCCAACCCCTCCCAACACCCTCACCGATTTTTCCGTCAGGCTCCCTGAGACCTCCCTTCTCACCCTTGGAATCGTGGGGGAACTCAAGGCGGAGCTGGTCCCGGTCCCGGAGACCGCTGCCATCGATCCCTCCAAAGTCACCTGGAGCTGGAGCAGTCAGTCTCTCTCTGTGGTCGGCTTTGAGGGGGGGACCACTCGGGATACCGCCACCCTGATGCCTGTTCAGGCCGGTCAGTCTCTCATCACGGTGTCCGCCACGGTCAATCAGGACGGAAGGGTGCTGGAAAAAACCGCCTCCTGCCTGGTGACGGTGCAATTTACCGCCGCCGAAAGCATTATTATCATTCCCAATGACCTCCCTCCCATGGAGCCAAGAGCCGCTCGCGATTTGACCGCCAGCGTCTCCCCTGCCACCGCCGACCCCACCAATGTGGTCTGGTCCTCCAGTGACAGCAATGTGGTCCAGCTCTCTTCCACCACCGGGCAGAATGTCACCATTACCGCCGGAGCCCCCGGCAAGGCCACCATCACCGCCTCCTCCGGGGATAAGGCTCATGGGACCTGCTTTGTGGAGGTTCGGGGCCTGGTCCTTAGCGACACCTCCATCTCTCTCCCCGTCGGCACCAACAAGACCGTGGGCGCCACCCCGTTCGGCGGAATCGGAACCCTGGTGGAGTGGACCAGCGGCAACGAAAGCATCGCCTTTGTCAGCCCCGGCGGCGTGATTACAGGTCAGTCTGTGGGAAAAACCTCCATCACTGCCACTGTGGCGGGCTACTCCGCCACCTGTGAGGTCACCGTCACCGAAAATACCGCCAATCAGATTACCGGAAGCATCGATGTGGGCCTTCCCTTCTCCTTTGCGGACATTGCCTCTGAACTGAATGAGAGAAGTCACTCCGTCCTGGGGGAATCCCTCTCCTATGTGACCAATCTTCAGGTGGATACCGAGCAGGGCATCCTTCACTATGGATACAGCTCCCCCGATGATCCCGGCGCCGGGGTGGGCAGTACGGAACGGTATTATTACAGAGATTCCATCCCCGGCACCCGTTCCCTCTCCGATGTGATCTTCTTTCCCGATTCCTCCTTCAACGGAACCGCCAGTATCCGATATACCGGGTATGGAGTGGGGAACAAGTTCTTCACCGGTGTCATCCGCCTCAGGGTGGAAGGCTCCAAGGATGTGTCCTACACCACCTCGGCTCAGACCCCCCTTCTCTTCCAGGCCGCCGACTTCTCCGCCATCTGTCAGGCTCGCCTGGGACGGGATCTGAGCTATGTCACCTTCGAGCAGCCTCAGGCCAGCCGGGGCACCCTCTATTACAACTACGGCGGACAGGGGCAATACTCGGAAAAAGTCACCCCCGCCACCCAGTATAACCGGACCCGCAGCCCCTACCTGGACAATGTCTCCTTCGTCCCTGCGGACAGCTTTACGGGGACCGTCCGAATCTCTTACCGCTGCGTGGATACCTCCGGGAACTCCTTTCACGGGCGTGTGGTCATTACGGTGACCCCAAAAAAGACCGCCGGGACGGGGGATCTCTCCTATAAGGTCCGCGGAGGAGAAAAGGTGACCTTCCGAGCGGTGGACTTCAACGATGCCTGTGTGGAATCCAACGGGACCACACTGAACTATGTGCGCTTCGATCTTCCCGACAGCAGCAAGGGCACCCTCTATTACAACTACCGCTCCAACAGCGGCTCCAATTCCAAGGTCTCCGACACCACCCGCTACTACCGCGGCGGCAACCCCTCGCTCTCCAATATCACCTTTGTACCCAAAACAGGGTACAGCGGCTCTGTCCTCATTGATTTCAGCGGCTATGATGTCCGCGGGGAGCGGTTTGACGGCCAGGTATCCATTGAGGTGTCGGGAGGAAACGGGGGATACGAAGAGGTGGTCTACACCAGCACCAACGGTCAGCCTGTCACCTTCTCCGACACGGATTTTAACGAAGCCTGTCAGAGGGCCAACGATGAACGGTTGGACTATATCCGCTTTGACCTCCCCCCCAACAATGTGGGCACCCTTTACTACAACTACACCAATGGCAGCAGAA
>JAHHSE010000177.1 GCA_020025395.1 Oscillospiraceae bacterium | reverse complement strand
AGTAGCTCAGTTGGATAGAGCAACTGCCTTCTAAGCAGTAGGCCGGGGGTTCGAGTCCCTTCTGGCGTACCAGGTTCCATGGGATGGAATGTTTCGCTCCCCTGAGGGGAATGATTATGGTGGGTGTAGCGTAGTTGGTTAACGCGTCGGATTGTGGTTCCGAAGATCGTGGGTTCGAGTCCCATCACCCACCCCATACAGCCTCAAGGCGAGAGGGCCGGAGCGTCCGCTCCGGTTTTTCAATTTCCACTCCAGATAGGGGTGTAGCCAAGCGGTAAGGCACGGGACTTTGACTCCCGCAGTCGCTGGTTCGAGTCCAGCCATCCCTGCCACATCAGTGCCGGCTGCGGACCGCTCCCAGCTGCGCCTCTTCCCGACGAAAGTGACATTTGTCGCTTTCGTGGGAAGATCCATCACATCTGACTCAGTAGCTCAGTCGGTAGAGCAACTGCCTTTTAAGCCGTGGGTCCGGGGTTCGAGTCCCCGCTGGGTCACCAAAATTGCTGTATAGGACGGTTGTCCCGGGAACAGACCTGGAGCACTCCTGTACAGCAATTTTTCTTTCAGACGACCGTTCCGCATGAAGATAGCGTTTCCTTCGGGTGCCAGCCCATTGGAGTGATCCAATGGCTGGGACCCTTCTTGCTTTTGCCCCTTTCAAGGCGGGGCCAAAAAACGATTGGCAGGAGGGAATCATGAAGCTGAAATACAATGCCCCGGTGGTGCTGACCTTTGCCATTCTCAGCGGAATGGCGCTGGGTCTTAATGAACTGACCCACGGAGCCGGCAATGCCCTTTTGTTTGTCACCGGAAGGGGGCCGCTGACCGATCCTTTGACCTATGTCCGGCTGTTTACCCATGTGCTGGGCCATGTCTCCCCGGATCACTATATGGGGAATATGATGCTCTTCCTCCTCCTTGGCCCCATGCTGGAGGAGAAGTATGGAAGCCGGAATCTGGCGCTGGTCATCGGAATTACGGCGGTGGTCACAGGGCTGGTAAACGCCCTCATTGGCACACAAGGCCTTCTGGGGGCCTCCGGCGTGGTGTTTGCCTTTATCATCCTGGCCTCCATGACCTCCTTTTCCGCCGGAGAAATCCCGGTCACTCTGGTGCTGGTGGTCCTCCTGTATATTGGCAGAGAGGTGGAAAACGCTCTTTTTACCGCGGATGAGATCTCCCAGATCACCCACCTGGTGGGAGGTGCTATGGGCGGGATCTGCGGATATTGGAGCGTGGGAGGGAAAAAGAGGAAAAATCCGGATGAAGCAAAGCTCTCTTCTTGTAATCCACATAAATAAAAGAAAAGTCTGGGAAAGGTATTTGTAAAATTTAGACAAAGGAGGATTGCAATCAGAAAATCTTTCTGGTAAAATAAAAATACTTTCAATTGAAGCGGGTATCGTTTTATGCGCCGTCCGGGACCTGGGAAGAAATGACCCGGCAAGCCCGCAGAAAGAAAAGGAAAGAGAAGGACGAGAAGGGAGGTGCTCGGTTCGTCAGCAGATCCAGAACGGTATGATTTGGAGAAAACAGGAAAGGATGGATGAGTTTCATATGAGAAAAAGATGGGAAGGATTTCTCTCTCTCCTCTTGAGTGCAGCCATGATTCTTTCCCTTGGCCCCGCAATGGCGCTGGCAGCTCCAGCCACCGCGGCCAATGAGGAAATCTATGCGGAAGAGCGTGTCGATGAGGAGCGGATGTCAGGCGAAGAGGCCGCACTCCCACAGAGCGGGGAGGAGGCACAGATCCCCTTGGGGGAAGGGGCGCAGCCTCTTGCAGACGGCAAAAAAGTTGTCATTTACAACCCTGAGAATAAAAAGGCCCTCTCCGGGATCTATCAGGGCTTTTACAACCAGGGTACGGACCTGACCATAGAGGGTGGAAAGCCCAAAGGCTATTCCGCCAACGATGTGTGGACGGTGAAGGACAATGGGGATCAGACCTGGTCTTTCTCCTTCCAGGGACAGAACATCGGTATGGGCGATGAATTTACCAGTATGCCTCTGGAGGCTAAATTTGACAAATGGACCCTGGAAGAGGCTTCAAACGGCCTGTATTATGTCAAAAATCAGGGTCGATCCGCCTATATGCAGTGGTTTGGGTCAAAGGGGACCTGGAGCGGATATCACA
>JAHHSE010000176.1 GCA_020025395.1 Oscillospiraceae bacterium | reverse complement strand
TCAGACCGCAGCCCTTTGTCGAAAACCTCCGAAGGAGTTTTTCGACAGTCTCAGGAACCCCTGTGACAAGACGTCACAGGGGTTCCTTTTCCTCAAAACGGGGACGGAGGGTGGAAACACCAGAGAAGGGGACCGATCAGGCGGGGTCGGGGGAGATCCGCTCATAGGTGAGATAGCGGAAGGAAAGTCCGTTTTCCTCCCTGAGCGCCTCCTCCTGGGTGACGGTCCAATGGGGAGAGAGGTCCAGGTTGGGGAACCAGGCATCGGCGGCAGGGGCCGAGGCCTGAATCTTGGTGACATAGACGGTGCTGCAGCGTGGGAGGAGGGCCTCATAGACACGCTCTCCCCCAATCACCAGACTGTCCTCAGGGGCGGCGGGGAGGAGGGCCTCCAAAGAGGGATAGACCACGGCCCCCTCCACCAGAAAGCCGGGGGTTCGGGAGAGGATCAGGTTGGGCCGGCCGGGGAGAGGACGGCCGCCGGGAAAGGTTTCCAGGGTTTTTCGGCCCAGAATCACCGGATGGCCCAGGGTGATGGAGCGGAACCGCTTCAAATCGTCGGAGATGCAAAAGAGCAGACGGCCCCGGTATCCGATGGCCCAATTGGAATCGACAGCGACAATGGCTTTCATAAATGCCCTCCTTTTCAGACAGCCACCGGGATCTTTGCGTCCAGGGGATGGGACTGATAGCCCTCCAGACGGAAGGAATCTCTGGTAAAGCTGTAAAAATCGGTGATCGAGGGGTCCAGGACCAGCCGGGGGGCCTCAAAGGGGGACCGGGTGATGATCTCCTCCACCAGGGAAACATGGCGGTCATAGATGTGGGCATCGGCAATGACATGGACCAGCTCCCCCGCCTCCAGGCCGGAGACCTGAGCAAAAAGATGGACCAGAAGGGCATACTGCATCACATTCCAGCCGTTGGCGGTGAGCATATCCTGACTTCTCTGGTTGAGGATGGCGTTGAGGGTCCGGCCCGTCACCTGGAAGGTCACAGACCAGGCGCAGGGATAGAGGGCCATCTCATGGAGGTCCTGATGATTGTAGAGATTCGTGAGGATGCGCCGGGAGGAGGGATTGTGCGTCAGGTCGTAAAGAACCCGGTCCACCTGATCGAACTCCCCCTCCGGGTAGCGGTGCTTCACCCCCAGCTGGTAGCCGTAGGCCTTGCCGATGGAGCCGCTCTCGTCGGCCCAGGCATCCCAGATACGGCTGTTTAAGTCGTGGATGTTGTTGGATTTCTTCTGCCAGATCCAAAGCAGCTCATCGGCGGCGGTTCGAAAGGCCATTTTCCGAATGGTCTGGACGGGGAACTCCGCCCGGAGGTCGTAGCGATTCACCAGCCCGAAGCGCTTGATTGTATGGGCGGGAGTCCCATCCTCCCACCGGGGTCGGACGGGGAGATGGGTGTCCCAGGCCCCATGGGACAGGATGTCCTTGCAGTTTTGAATGAAAATCGTATCGGCGTAACTCATACAGGTCCCCTTTCTTGTTCCGTAGGCTAAGTCAGACTTCCTTGGGGAGCTTCTGGGCCAGAAAGGCCAGAAGAGTGGCAATCAGGCAGGCGGCCAGGCAGAGGAGGAGCATACTGTCCACGCCCCCCCAATCCAGGGCAAGGCCCACCAGATAGCTTCCCAAAACTCCGCCCAGGCCGTTGGAGGCCACCATCATCAGGGTCTGTCCCTGGACCCGGTCCACGGCGGGGACATTCTCATTCACAAAGAAGACCGAGGTGGGGGTAAAGAGTCCATAGCCAAAAATCTGCAGGCTCTGGGCAGCCAGGAGAAAGCCTACATTGGGAGAGAGGAGGAAGGCGGCGCACTTCATGGCGCAGAAGAACATACTCAGGGTCATGAGGGCGCTGCTCCCAAGGCGGCGGAGGAGTTTTGGAAAAAGGATGGCGGCGGGAAGCTCAAAAAAGCCCATAAGGAAGAGTCCGGCCCCCAGGGCGGCGTTTCCCCCTCCTTTGGCGGTGGTCACATTCACCAGGAAGTTGGAGAGGGAGATGACCCCCAAGATCCCGAAGAGGGAGGCCAGGAGGGTGACGGTGAACCGGGGATGGGAGGCCAGAAGGGAGAGAGGGGCGTGGGGTTTTTCCCCCTGGGAGGCGTGGACCGAGCCTGGGGAGGGCCGGTG
>JAHHSE010000175.1 GCA_020025395.1 Oscillospiraceae bacterium | reverse complement strand
GGGGGGCGTACCGCTCCAGCAGATGGCCCAGGGTGAGGAGGAAGTATTTGATCTCGAACAGCTCCACCTCGTCCATGGGGGCGTCGTCGGGACGGTTGAGGGAGCCTCTTGGGTCCCGGAAGGCGGTAAAGGCCACCGCCATGGAGGAGAGGGCGGGATGGGCCTTCCGGGTGAGGGCCAGGGCGTCCTCCAGGTTGGAAAGCTCCATCTCCAGGTCCTCCCGATCATCGGGAGAGAACCAGCGGGGGGAGCGGGCCAGCGCCCGGCCAAAGGGGGTCAGAGGGGCCAGCTGGGCCAGAACCCAGGCATAGCCGCTGTCAGATTTCAGGCGTTCGGATAAAATCATTTGGCACACTCCTTTACATTTACCACCGGAACGGACAGATTGTCCCGGAGGGCGGCGAGGAAGTCCTCCTCATGATAGTGGTGACCATAGGCCGACCAGGGGTTGGCAGCTACGGCGGCAATGTCAATGGTGCGCCGGATGAGGAAACGGCCTCCCCGGCGGTAGAAGGTCTCGGTGGACGACCGGTCACAGAGGAAGTGGGTGGCATCGGGGACGGCCAGGGTGATGGGGAAGCCCCTCCGGGAGAGGGTCTTCCGCAGGGGAGTGGTCACCCCTCCGTCCATCCAGAGGACGCAGTCCTGCCGAGGCAGGGTGTTCCAGTTGGGCAGCTCCGCCTGGGTCAGCTCCAGGGGGAGGGGATCTCCGTCCGGGGTGAAGAGGGCAAAGCGGTCCGGGATGTCCTCCAGGGCCTGGGCCAGCTTTCCGGCGGGGTTGGGGGTGGCGAAGAGGGAACAGGCGTGGACGGTCTCGGCCACGGTCTTTTCCATGGAGGGATCCAAAGAGGCCCCCACGCAGAGAATGGCGCAGCTTTCCTTTCCGGCGCCCGCCAGAGATTTCCGGCCTGCGGCCCCGTCGATGAGAATGCGCTGGGCACCCAGGTCGGCAAACTGTCTGCACAATGGGCCAAGCTGGGCCACCGACGAGGGACCGGCCAGCTGGATGTATCCGTCTGACAGGGCGCGGAAGACACCGACGATTCCAAGGGGGGTAAAGCAGTCGGTGATGTCGGAGACTTCAATGGTGACATCGCACAGAGGAAGCAGGCCCCGTGCGGTTCCGAACAGGGTGCCCCTGGTCACCCAGATCTCCGGTTTTTCGGTGCCGGTGACCAGGTCGGTGGTCTCTCCGTCCCGCCCTACCGAGGTCAGGGCAATGGGCGTTCCATCCAGCTCCTGGATCAGGCGGCACATGGTGGTGGTCTTTCCGGCGTTTTTGCACAGGCCGATCACGGCGATGATATTATGGTCACCGATGTGTTCAATCAACATGGCAGGTCCTCCTTTTGTTCCATCTTATCCTAAGAAAATGCGCCTGTCAATGGAGACAGGCGCATGGTCGGGGAAGAGGGCGGAAAAAAGGGAGGGAAAAACGGGTCAAAGGCCCAGAATCTTTTCCAGTTCTCTGGTCTTTTCTCCCACAAGATCAAAATTGACATGGGGGTTGTAAAGGGCTTCCAGCTGGTCGTGGTACTGTCTGGCCTCCTTTAGGGAGGAGATGGCCTCTTCCGTGAGGGCGGCGGCCACCTTTCGGGAGAATCGAAGCCTGGGACGGCAGCGGCGGAGAAGCTCCTGATCCGCCATGGCGTCCACCCGAATGCGGCGATAGACCTTGCCTGGGCAGGGATCTTCCGGGGTGGAGGTCACAAAGGCCAGTCCCGGACCGGGGAGGAGAAGGTGGGCGATCCGCTCCGGGGCCATGGGGTCCATACAGGCCACCCCGTCATGACCGGCGGCGGCCGCCGCCGTCATAAGGGCGGTGAGCAGGGGGGAACCCAGGCCGAAGCTGTCCTGAAGCTCCCAGATCTGTTTGCACTGGGAGGATACGGTGTCCCACTTTGTCACCCATCCCCGGCAGGTGACCGCGGAGAGGAATCGGCGCTTGATCTGACCGGAGCCTGTGGGCTCCCGGCGGAAGGAGCGGGCGGCGATTCCTCTGGCTCTTCGGAGCAGTTTTTCGGTCAGGGCCTCTGACTGGAGGAGGGAACGGCAGTCAAAGCGGATGTCCCCGGCGGCGGAGAGACAGCGGTAAGCCCTGGGATAGCAGGACTGATAGGCGGAGAAGAGCCGGGAAAGCTCCTGCCGCAGGGGAGCCAGCCCCGCCCGGTCATAGGCCTCCCCCAGGTTGAGATAGTGGTGGGA
>JAHHSE010000174.1 GCA_020025395.1 Oscillospiraceae bacterium | reverse complement strand
CTCGTGGAAAATACATATCGGTCTGAGAGTGTGAAATTTGTCCGCATTAGGCGGACAAATTATGCACGGGTCAGACCGCAGCCCTTTGTCGAAAACCTCCGAAGGAGTTTTTCGACAGTCTCAGCCCCGGCGGAAAATTTTCCGCCGGGGCTATATTTTTGTCCTCATTTGCCATACTAAATCACAGAATCGGAAGGGAGACGGAAAGAATGGAAGAATTCTCCATCCAAACCAGGCTGTATTTTGGAGCGGACCCTCTGTCCGCCTTGACGCAGGTGACAGATCGGCGGGTGCTGGTCATCACCGACGGATTTCTGGCCTCCTCCGGTCTGCTGGACCGGGTCACCGGCCGGCTCAAGGGTCCGGTGGAGGTTTTTGACGGGGTGGAGCCGGACCCATCCCTCCCCCTCGTCGCCAGAGGGGTGGCGGCGGCCCGGAGCTTTGCCCCTCAGCTCCTTCTGGCCTTTGGGGGAGGCTCCCCCATGGATACCGCCAAGGGGATTCGGTATTTCTGGGGGGCCGACTGTCCCCTCTGGTGTGTGCCCACCACGGCGGGGACGGGAAGCGAGGTGACCTCCTTTGCCATCCTCACCGACCCTGAAAAGGGGGTGAAGCACGCCCTGGTGGAGGAGTCCCTTCTGCCCCAGGCCGCCATTTTGGCCCCGGAATTTCTGGCGGGGGTGCCTGCGGGGGTTACGGCGGACACGGGGATGGATGTGCTGACCCACGCAGCGGAGGCCTATGTGGCAGTCAGGGCCAATCCCTTTACGGACGCTTTGGCGGAGAAGGCCTTTGCCCTGGCCTGGAAGCATCTTCCAAACGCTTATGGAGGAGATCCGAGGGCCAAGGCGGGGATGCTGGAGGCCTCCACCCTGGCAGGTCTGGCTTTTAACGCCGCCGGACTGGGGGTCTGTCACGCCCTGGCCCACGCTTTGGGCGGGGCCTATCATCTGCCTCACGGGAAAATCAATGCCCTTCTTCTGCCCCGTGTGGTGGCCTGGCATGGGGAGACCACCCCCGGATGCCGGGAGAAATACGGCTGTCTTGCCAGACTTTGCGGGCTGAGTCCCACGCCCCGGGCGCTGGCCTCCGGTCTTCGGCGGCTGGCCCTCTCTCTGGGGGAGCCGGAGCGGTTTCCCAAAGAGATGGATGTGGGAAAAATCGCCGTCCGGGCCATGGCTGACCGCTGTATCCAGACCGACCCCGGCCCTGTGACCGAAGCGGCTCTGAGAGCCATATTGGAGGGGATTCGGTGAAAGAGACACTGCTTTCGGTGGGGATCGACATCGGTACCTCCACCACCCAGCTGGTTCTCTCCCGTCTGACCATTCAAAACAAGGCAAATCCCTTTTCCGTTCCCAGAATCTCCATCACACAGCGGGAGATTCTCTACCGTTCCGCCATCCACTTCACCCCTCTGGTGGATGAGAGGACCATTGACGCGGAAGGGGTTCGGGCCATTGTGGAGAGGGAATATGAAGCGGCAGGGGTGGACCGCTCCCGCATTGAGACCGGGGCGGTGATTATCACCGGGGAGACCGCGCGGAAGGAAAACGCCGCCCAGGTTCTGGAGGCTCTCTCCGACTTTGCCGGGGACTTTGTGGTGGCCACCGCCGGCCCTGATCTGGAGAGCATCCTGGCCGCGCGGGGAGCGGAGGCGGATCGGCTTTCCGAGGAGAGGGGTGCCTCAGTTCTAAACTTTGATGTGGGGGGAGGGACCTCCAATCTGGCCCTCTATGAAAAGGGGCGGCTGAAGGCCGTGACCTGTCTGGACATCGGGGGGCGGCTGGTGCGGTACGGGGATCGGATTGACTATGTGGCCCCCGTTTTAAAGGGCCGTTTTCCCGGCGTGGAGCCGGGAGCGGCGGCGGACCGGGCCGCCCTGGAAGGAGCGGTCCGGGAGATGGCGGAGACTCTGGCTCAGACTGCCGGACTTCTGCCCCCGACGGATGGGCTTGAGAGATACGCCACTGCCGGGGCGGTCCCGCCCCGTGTCTTTCACCCGGATTATGTGACCTTCTCCGGCGGGGTGGCGGACTGTGTCCGGGAAGGACCGGAGGATTGGAGGGCCTATGGCGACATAGGCCCCCTGCTGGGGAAGGCCATTCGGGAGTTCTTTGAAGCGGGGGGAGGCAGACTTCGGCGGGGCAGGGAGACCATTCGGGCCACGGTGGTGGGGGCGGGGAGCCACTCGACCCAACTCTCCGGCTCCACGGTTTTCTACCGGGAGATCCCCTTC
>JAHHSE010000173.1 GCA_020025395.1 Oscillospiraceae bacterium | reverse complement strand
GTCCCTGGCGGGAATGGCCATGGTCTGTCATCTGGCCTCTCTGGAGAGCTTTGGGACAGCCTATCTCACCCCCTTCGCCGCCAATGCGGGAGACCAGGTGGAGCGGCACGCGGTTTTGCGCCAACCCCTCCCCTGCACCAAGCTGCGTCCCAAAGGTCTCCACACAAAAGATCGGAGGAATCAAGGTTGAAACGGTTTCTGCCCGCCCTGCTGCTCCTGCTCCCCCTGCTGACCGGCTGTGATGTCCTCCCCTATCCAAGAGAGCTGGAATCCACTCTTCTTGTTGGCATCCTTGGGGTGGACTGGGGGGACCGGGTCACCCTTACCGCCGCCGAGGTGGTGACGGAACAGGAGGCGCCTCAACTCCTGACCGCTTCCGGCCCCACTCTGGAGGAGGGGAGAGAAACCCTCAAGCGGGCGGGGGAGGAGTATCTCTCCCTGACCCATGTGACACAGATCATCGTGGGGAAGGGGAGTGACCTGCGGTCAGTGCTGGAGGGAATTCTGGCCGAGCGGGAGGTGGGCCAGACCGCCACCGTCTGGCTGACGCAAAAGAGCAGCGCCCAAAAGCTGATGGAATCAGTGGGAGGGGGAGCCAAACGGCTCAACTCCATAGAGCTTAACTATGGCTTGGAGGTCCCCACGGTATTAGAAGCCCTGGTTCAGCTGGAGGAAAAGGGCGAAGTGAACCTGCCGGTTCTGGTCCAAAGGGACGGGACCCTGGAGCTGGTGGGAACCTGTCTATGGAAGGAAGAGGCGAATGATGCAGGATAAGATCTCCCCCCGGCAGCTCACGGTTTTGACAGTCACGGCTCTTCTGGCACCGGGGGTGGACCTTCTTCCGAGGCTGGCGGCCGGGGTGAGCGGCGGGGCAGGATGGCTTATTCCGCTGGTGAGTCTGCCCGCCCTTCTTTTGTGGACCCTTCTTCTGACCTCCCTTTTCAAACAGGAGGGAAGCTGTCTGGGGAAAAAGCTCCTTCAGGGGTTTGGACCAATTTCGGGTCGGGGGATCACACTCCTATATATAATATGGGGAACGCTGGCCCTCTCCGCACAGCTGGGACGCTCCAGTATGCGTCTGGGAGTGGTCTACGGACCCGGGGCCGGGGGAACCCTGGCCCTGCTTGTCCTTCTTCTCGCCCTGTGGTCCGTTCGGAAGGGGATGGGGACCCTGTGCCGGAGCGGGGAACTCTTTTGGCTGGCCATGGGCATTACCGTTTTGGCAGTGGCCGCCCTCTCCATTCCCCAAATGAAGTGGGAGAGGCTTTTGCCCAAGTGGGAGGAGATTATAAATCTTCCTAAAGGAGCCGCCCTCTGTCTTGGTGCCCTAAGTCCGGCACTCTTTGCCGCCGCCCTCACAGAGAAGAGCACGAGGACCCGTGGGAGCAGGGGAAAGTTCCTCGGATGGACCGCTGCGCTCTGCGGACTGCTGACGCTGCTGTTGGGAGGCATGATCGGACAGCTGGGCGGAAGACTGACCGCAAAGCTGGCGCACCCCTTCTTTATTATGGTACAGGGACTCTCCCTTCAAGGAGCCATTGCCCGGCTGGAGGCCCTGGCCCTGGCCTTATGGCTGATGGCGGACTACTGCTGCTTCGGCCTGCTTCTGGCAGGGGTGGGAAAGCTGGCGGGAAAAAAGAGGGAGAGGAGGGTTCCGGTAGAGGCCGCCCTTCTTGCGCTGCTCATTCAGAAGTGGACATCATTGGAGGAGCTGGTGGAGCTTGGAGGCGTGCTGTTGGGATGGGTCCTTCCCGTACTCCTTTGGCTTCGAATCCAATGGATGGAGAGAAGAACATCTTGTGGAGAGAGAGGATAACTACCCATAAATATAGGGAGTGTAAAAAAGACGAAAAAAAAGGAGAATAAAAACGAAAAAAAGGGTTGACTTTACAGCCGGGGTTTGGTATATTAATTGAGCGCCTCTGAGGCGGTCAAGTACAAAAGAAGCTTTCTTCCTCCTTTGAAAAAAGAAGAAAAAAGTGCTTGACAAAGCGAACTGAATATGATAGAATATAAGAGTTCCGCTGAAAAGCGAACATGGCAAGAACTTCTTTCCGATTAGTAATTCGAAAAAAGTGCTTGACAAGTAAAACGAAATATGATATCATATAAAAGTTCCGCCGAAACGGTGCGAACCGGTCAGCTGAAAAAAGTTTAAAAAACTTGAAAAAAGGCTTGACAAACGAAACTGAATGTGGTATCATACAGAAGTTCATCAGCAAAGCTGATAAACAAGACCGCATGAAGTGGTGTGTACCTTGTAAATTAAACAACGAGACAGAACTTGAAGCACCAGAAAAG
>JAHHSE010000172.1 GCA_020025395.1 Oscillospiraceae bacterium | reverse complement strand
CCCGGAGACCATCAGGGCGGCCAGCTTGGTGAGCAGATTCTTTTTAAACATCTTTTTCATCTCTTTGGCCAGAAACATCCCGGTTCCCTCCATGGTTTTCAGGAAGATATTTCCGGAGTAGCCATCGGCGACAATGACATCCACCGCACCAAAGACCGCGTCTCTGGCCTCCACATTGCCCACAAAATGGATTCGGCCCTCTTCCCCGGCCTGCTGGAGCAGCTGATAGGTCTCCCGCTGAAGGTCGGTGCCCTTGGATTCCTCCGCCCCGATGTTCAAAAGGCCCACCCGAGGCTCCGGCCGTCCCAGGACATGGTCGGCATAGTAGCTTCCCATATAGGCGAACTGGAGGAGGTATTCCGGGGTGCACTCGGCGTTTGCCCCGCAGTCAATGAGAATGGCGCCCCCGTTTCCGGTGGGGACCACAGGGGCCAAGGCGGCCCTTCGGATCCCCTTGACCCGCTTGACCAGAAGGGTGGCCCCGGAGAGAAGGGCTCCGGTGGAACCCGCCGAAACAAAGGCGTCTCCATCTCCGTTTTTCAGCAGATTCAGCCCTACGGTGAGAGAGGAATCCTTTTTCTCCTTAAAGGCGGTGGCAGGATTGTCACACATCTCCACCACCTGGGCGGCGTGGGCGATTTCCATGCCGGGGGGGAGATCGGCGATCCCCTCATCGTGCAGGCACTTTAGAATCTCTTCCCCACGGCCCACCAGAATGACCTCTACCCCATATTCCCGCACAGCGGCCAGGGCACCCTTGACATTACAGGCGGGGGCGTTATCCCCCCCCATGGCATCCACAATGATCTTCATAATTTTACCTCCGGTATTTCCCCTGAAGGGAGAAAAAGTCTGCGGCGTTTTTTGCCGCGGGCATATGGCGGGGGCGGGCAGCCTGCCCCCGCAGTTTCGGACCTCAGGGAATCTGAAGCCCGGAGAGGCAGTCCAGCCCCCGCTGGGAAAGGAGGGCATTTTTGTTCCGCTTTCCCTTGACTCTGTAATCCAGCGGGGGGATCAGGCCGAAATTCACGTTCATGGGCTGGAAATCCGCCACGCTCTCATTGCTGATATAGAGGGCCAAGGCCCCGATGGCGGTCTCCCGGGGGAAGTTCACCGCCGGTTTTCCCAAAAGGCGGGCGGCCAGCTCCACCCCGCACAGAAGGCCGGAGGCGGTGGACTCCACATAGCCCTCCACCCCGGTGATCTGACCGGCAAACAGGAGCCTCTCCTGCCCCCGGACCCGGTAATAGCGGTCCAGCAGGCGGGGGGAATCCAGATAGGTGTTCCGATGCATCACCCCATAGCGGAGAAATTCACAGTTTCGAAGGGCGGGGATCATGGAGAAGACCCGCTTTTGCTCCCCCCATTTCAGGTGGGTCTGAAAGCCCACCAGGTTGTAGATGGACCCCTGGCTGTTGTCCTTCCGAAGCTGGACCACCGCGTAAGGCTCCTTCCCTGTTTTTGGGTCCTTCAGTCCCCTGGGCTTCAGAGGTCCGTACCGCAGGGTATCCACCCCTCTCCGGGCCATTACCTCCACAGGCATACAGCCCTCGAAGACGGATTGATCCTCAAAGCCGTGGATCTGGGCCTCCTCCGCCTGGCAGAGGGCGGCATGGAAGGCAGTATACTCCTCCTGAGAGAGGGCGCAGTTAATATAGTCCGCCGTCCCCTTGTCATATCGGGAGGCAAACCAGGCCCGCTCCATATCCACACTCTCAAAGCTCACCAGAGGGGCGGCGGCATCAAAGAAGTTCAGCGGGCGGCTGTTCGGGAAGAGGGCCTGAATTTCCCCGGTCAGCCCCTCTGAGGCCAGAGGGCCGGCAGCGATGATGACCTGGCCCTCCCGGGGGATCCGGGTCACCTCCCCCACCTCCACCGTAATGAGGGGATGGTCGGCAATGGCCTGGGTGACCGCCCCGGAAAAGGCATTTCTGTCCACCGCCAAGGCTCCTCCCGCCTCCACCCGGTTCCGATCCGCACAGGAGAGAATCAGGCTGTCCAGCCGGCGAAGCTCCTCTTTTAAAAGTCCCACCGCGTTTTCCAGCTGATCGGAACGGAGGGAGTTGGAGCAGACCAGCTCCGCAAAGTCATCGGTGTGGTGGGCAGGGGTCCGCTTCCGGGGCTTCATCTCACACAGCCGAACCGGAATCTTCCGCCGGGCCAGCTGCCAGGCCGCCTCGCAGCCCGCCAGCCCGCCACCAATCACAATCACAGGTTCCATGTTTATTCCTCAATCTTTTTTGCTGATGCGGTCTTTTTGGCAGCCGTCTTCTTTGGGGCCGCCGCCTTTTTGGGGGCCGCTTCTTTTTTGACCGCCTCTGTCTTCCTGGTGGTTTTTTTGGCGGCGGTCTTTTTG
>JAHHSE010000171.1 GCA_020025395.1 Oscillospiraceae bacterium | reverse complement strand
GAAAGGGGGCGGGGGTATGGCCCTGCATGAATCGGGAGAAGATTATCTGGAAGCGATTTTGATGCTGCAGCAGGAAAAAGGATCGGTCCGCTCCATTGACATTGCCCGCCATCTGGACTACTCCAAACCGAGCATCAGCCGTGCCATGGCGCTTCTTCGGGAGAGCGGGCACATCCTCATGGGAGAGGAAGGGCTGATTACATTGACGGAGAAGGGGCGTCAGGTGGCGGAGAGTATGTATGAGCGTCATCGTCTCCTCACGGCCTGGCTCATTCGGCTGGGGGTGGAGGAACACATTGCCGCCAAGGATGCCTGTCGGCTGGAGCACGATCTGTCTCAGGAGACCTATGTGAAGCTGAAGAAGCACATCTTGGAAGGGGAATCAGAATGAAGGTTGGTCTGGTGCTGGAAGGGGGATCTCTCCGCACCATCTTTTCCTCCGGGGTCTGTGACGGCTTTTTGGAGCTGGGACTTCCCATGGCGGATGTGGTGGTGGGGGTCTCGGCAGGGATTGCCTACGGGGTGAGCTATGTCTCCCGGCAGAGGGGGAGGAATCTGGAGGTCCTGACCAAATTTGTGGGAGATAAGCGGTATATGGGGGGAAGGAACCTGTTGGACCCCTTCAACCGAAGCTATTTCGGCCTGCGCTTTGCCTATGAGATCATCCCAAACAAGCTGGTCCCCTTTGATTTTGAGACCTTCGCGGCCTTCCCCGGTGTGGTGGAGGCGGGGATCACCAACCTGAATACCGGCAGGGCGGAGTTTCAAAGGGTGGATCATCGGGACAAGCATATGACCCTTCTTCAGGCCACCTGTGCCATGCCCCTGATGTTCCCCATCTATCGGATTGGGGGACAGCCCTATCTGGATGGAGGAGCGGCGGATGCCATCCCTGTGGACCGGGCCTTGGAGCTGGGGTGCGATAAGCTGATTGTGGTCCTCACCAGAGAGAGGACCTACCGCCGGAAGCCGGAACGGCTCCAGCCTCTGATCAACCGCTGTTATCGGAAATATCCGGCCTTTTGTGAGGTCATGCGCCATCGGGATGAGGTCTACAACGCCCGGCGGGAGCAGATCTTCCGGATGGAGCGGGAGGGAAGGGTCTTTGTGTTCGCCCCGCCCAGCACAGAGGGCTTTTCCCGGATCGAGCGGGATGTGACCAAAATCCGCACCCTCTGGGCAACCGGAGTGGATCAGGCGGCACGGCAGAAGGATGCCCTTTTGGAATACCTGGAAGAAAAATGAAATGAAAAAACCCAATGGGGGATGTGAACTGCACCCCATTGGGATTTTTTTCACTTATTCGTAGGAACCCTTGCCGTCATTCCACTTCCAGTTTCGGATCTCGGGCATATCCTGTCCATTGGCATAGATATACTGCTTGTGCTCCACCAGCTTATCCTTCATCTGCTGGATGAGGAAGGAACCCCGGTTGCCCAGCTGGGGCAGGCGGATGACCACATCCTCCACCAGGTGGAACCGGTCGATATCATTCTGAACCCGCATATCGAAGGGGGTGGTGATGGTACCCTCCTCCTTGTAGCCCCGGACATGGAGATTCTTATTGTGCCGACGGTAGGTCAGCTCGTGGACCAGGGTGGGGTAGCCGTGGAAGGCGAAGATGATGGGCTTTTCCCTGGTGAAGAGGGCATCATAGTCCTCGTCCGTAAGGCCGTGGGGATGTTCGGTGTGGGGCTGGAGCTTCATGAGATCCACCACATTGATAACCCGGATTTTCAGCTCAGGCAGATAGTGCCGCAGAATGGTGACGGCGGCCAGAGTCTCCAGAGTGGGAGTCTCTCCGCAGCAGGCCATGACCACATCAGGCTCCTCCCCGGCGTCGTTGGAGGCCCACTGCCAGATCCCGATTCCGTGGGTGCAGTGCTTGATGGCCTGCTCCATGGTGAGCCACTGGGGCCGGGGATGCTTGGAGGTGACCATCACATTCACATAGTTCCGGCTCTGGATGCAGTGGTCAAAGCAGGAGAGAAGGCAGTTTCCGTCGGGGGGGAGATAGAGCCGCACCACATCGGCCTTTTTGTTGGCCACATGGTCCAAAAAGCCCGGATCCTGATGGGTGAAGCCATTGTGGTCCTGCTGCCACACATTGGAGGAGAGAACATAGTTCAGAGAGGCGATGGACTGCCGCCAGGGGAGGTCGTTGCAGACCTTGAGCCACTTGGCGTGCTGGGAGAACATGGAGTCCACGATACGGATAAAGGCCTCGTAGCTGTTGAAGAAGCCATGGCGTCCGGTGAGGAGATAGCCTTCCAGCCAGCCCTCGCACAAATGCTCGGAGAGCATCCCGTCCATCACGCGGCCGTCAGGGGAGAGGTGGTCGTCATTGGGGAGAGAATCGGCGTGCCAGCATCGGTTGGTGGTCTGGAAGAC
>JAHHSE010000170.1 GCA_020025395.1 Oscillospiraceae bacterium | reverse complement strand
ACCCTCACAAACAGAGTCAGAGTCTGTCGTGCTACCCTTACACAATCCCGCTATCGCAAGCGCAAGGATTATTATAGCAGATAAAATAGAAATGTCAATATATAATTTAAAATTTATTTCCCTGTTTAATACGACGCTTTTTATATTAAGGTAGGGGACAAGGAAGTTTCCCTTTACTTTTATACAGCGCTTTGATAAAATAAAACCATCTATGATTATGGAAAGTAAAAGGGGGTCCTGCCTGTGAGAAAAGGAGAGCGCAATCAAAATGCCGCCCTGTATCGGGCCATCTTAACCTTAAAAGACCCGGACGAGTGTCGGGCGTTCTTTGAGGATCTCTGTACCGTGGTGGAGCTGAAAGCCATGGAGCAGCGCTTCGATGTGGCGATGCTTCTCCATGAGGGGATGATCTACAACGATATCTTGGAACGGACAGGAGCCTCCAGCGCCACCATCAGCCGGGTCAATCGGGCCCTCAATTATGGAGCGGACGGGTATCAGCGGGTCCTCCCCCGAATGAAGGCACCGGAAAGGGAAGAGGAAGGGTGAGCTACGAATATTTGGCGGGCTGCTATGACGCTTTTACCGCGGATGTCCGTTATCCCAAATGGGCAGACTATCTGGAGCGGCACTTTCGACGCAGCCGTCAGCCCATCCGCACCGTGCTGGATCTGGCCTGCGGCACCGGGACTCTGACCTGCCTTTTGGCGGAACGGGGATACGACATGATCGGGGTGGACCTCTCCGAGGAAATGCTCTCGGTGGCGGCGGAAAAAGGAAGGGCTCTGCCCGAATCCCCCCTCTTCCTCCACCAGAGCATGGAGGCGCTGGATCTCAATGACACGGTGGATGCCTGCGTCTGCTGTCTGGACAGCGTGAACTATGTGACCCGTCCGGCCGTGCTGAAACAGGCCTTCCAGCGGGTCCACCTTTTCCTCAATCCCGGCGGCCTGTTCCTCTTTGACATCAATACGCCGGCCAAGCTTCAGGGTCTGGATGGACAGCTCTTTATGGATGAGAATGAGGAGTCCCTCTGCATCTGGAGGGCGGAATATTCCAAACGGCGCAGAATCTGCACCTATGGAATGGACATCTTCACCAGAGCGGAGGGAACTCTCTGGCACAGAGAGGAAGAGATTCACGAGGAATACGCCTACACCCCGGAAGAACTGACCCATCTGCTGAATCAGACGGGCTTTCAAACAATCAGGCAGTTTGGTGAACTGACCATGCGCCCCCCAAAGGAAGGGGAGGAGCGTATCTTTTTCTGCGCAAGAAAGGAATTTTAACCATGGATCACATTGTAAGAGTGATAGCCGGAAACGGGCTGATTAAAGGTGCCGGAATCTCCGCCAGAGACATGGTGGAGCGGGCCAGACAAATCCACAGGACCCTTCCGGTTGCCACTGCCGCCCTGGGACGGGCCCTGATGGGAGCTTCCCTCATGGGAGACATGATGAAAAAGGAGGCCGGATCCGTGACCCTCCAAATCAAAGGAGGCGGCCCCCTGGGAACCATCCTCTCCGTGGCGGACAGCCGGGGCAATGCCAGAGGCTATCTGGGCAACGGTGAGGTGGAGGTCCCGGAAAAAGCCCCGGGAAAACTGGATGTTGGGGCGGCGGTGGGCGCTGACGGCACCCTGACCGTCATCCGGGATCTGAATATGAAAGAGCCTTATGTGGGCAGTGTCCAACTGGTCTCCGGTGAGATTGCGGATGACCTCTCCGCCTACTTTGCGGAGAGTGAACAGATTCCCACCGCCTGCGCCTTAGGGGTCCTCCTGGATGTGGATCAGTCGGTGACCGCGGCGGGAGGCTACCTGATCCAACTCCTCCCTGGAGCGGAGGAAAGCCTGATCTCCAGGCTGGAGGAAAATATCATACGGACAGGCCACGCCACCCAAACCCTGAAAGAAGAGGGAAAGTCCGCCGCCGATCTTCTAATGGCGGTGCTGGACGGATTTGATCCCGTGATTCTGGAAGACCATCCTGTGGAATATCACTGCTCCTGTACCAGGGAAAGGGTGGTCCGCGCCCTCATCAGCATGGGACGGGAGGAACTGTCCGCCCTCCTGCGGGAACAGGGAAAGGCAGAGCTGACCTGCCAGTTCTGTGATCGGAGATATGATTTTACAGAGGCCGACTTGAAGGCGCTTCTGGAGAGTATATAAAAAATCGGAAAAATTTCGTTTTGGTGTTGACAATTGACTGTTTCTCTGGTAGAATAAACTTCGCCGTTGTGAGTGCAAAACCACACAGGGGAGCATAGCTCAGCTGGGAGAGCGCATGCCTTACAAGCATGATGTCACAGGTTCGAGCCCTGTTGTTCCCACCATACGGCGCGGTAGTTCAGTTGGTTAGAACGCCGGCCTGTCACGCCGGAGGTCGAGGGTTCA